>CAYGCU010000023.1:0-7966 GCA_964348475.1 uncultured Candidatus Bathyarchaeia archaeon | reverse complement strand
GTTGTTGCCCTTTGCCTTTGCGCTGCGGTCTTGCAGGAACTCAACAACTGTTGAAGGTTCAAGGCGCGTGAAGATGGGAGCTGTAGAGTCCAAAAATATCTTAGTTGACTTGTGTTTTACTTGATCCATAACTTCAGACATGACAATGCCGAGTTCTGAGAGCGAAAAGGGAAATTCAACAAAATTCTCTTCTTCGCTGGTCACATCTGCCGCAGGTGAGTAGCAGTCTATGAATTTGAAGATTCCTTTCTGTTCGTGAGGTGATGCCTCCCAGTTGAAGCTTTTCATGTTTTTCCGAACTTCATCTGGGAAACAGTCGTAGGTAACGTAAATGCATGGATTTTCTTTGCTGAGATAAGTGTGGACTAGTTGTTGACATAAAATGCTTTTACCGGAACTTTCGCCACCGATGATCATCACCGAATAACCGTCAGGGATGCCCCCAGCAGTCATTTCATCAAAGTAGTCAAAATCTAATGGCGTGGGACCTGTTCTGCGTTTTTTCCATACAATCCCAACGCCTAAAAAAGACAAAAACCCAAGGATTATCGGAAGAACATATGGTAAGATTGGGCTCCAGTCAAACGGTGTTGGAACAAACTGGCTTTTAACTGCTACGGCGTCACCTATGTATGCGTTGTCATCTATGTCCGTTTCTTCCAAGAGCACGTCAGCCTCCGCTTTTATCGTGTAACTGTTGTCAGGCGTCACGCCTGTCGTGTCCCAAATGAAGGTCAGTGTTTGGTTTGCGTTAGAAGCAAGGTCGGTGAGTCTTTGTATTCCAATAATGTTGTTGTCGCAGTAGAGGGTGACGTTGAAAGTTTCAGTGGCGTTTCCTTCATTCTTTACGATTACCGTAACATTCACTACTTGACCGATATCAACTTCAGTGGCCGAAGGCGTAACACTGACTATGCTCACATCATGGCGCACATACGCGCGCGCATAATTAATCCGAAGCATCGTGCAATCCACAAAAAGCCTATAATTTTCAGCCTGCGTAGTATCTCCGTTAAGATAAATTTTGGCAATATCAATTTTAGCCCAAGTGTCAAGCCTTGAAGTCACATCAAATTCTGTCCATCCAGCAGAGGTCCTAGTGACGTTATGGGCGTTACCCCAAGAACTGTTGTCCCAAAGGTGAACCCACAATGTATCCTGCGAATTTTCTTTCCAAGCGTACACCCCTAAGGTCACCGAGTTTATTGTTTCCGATGATTTTGAACTATTTTGAAAACCGAAATCCCCTATGCTTCCTGTCCGGTCTAGCCCCATCCAGACGTATTCAGTAGGATAGTCCTGTGCATCCAGATATGGATCCGTTCCATGCCTTGTCCACCCAGTTCGTGTGTTGTCGAAAATATCTACGTATAGATCTAAAGTCACGTTGCCTCCAGTATCAGCTTCTATTACGGTGTCATATATTCCATCTGGACGATATTGTTGACAAGTAAATTTTGAATGTGCACAATTATCACCGCTAACGTCCACATCGCTCGTATTGTTGTCACCATAATCATACTCTACTATTACTGGTGAAGCGTGCACACATGAGAGCCACAGTTGCAGACTGATAACGATGAACAGTATCACTAATAGTAAGGAGGTTTTGGCTTTTCTATTCATAGTCTAGTCTCTTCCTTTGTATCCTTAGAAGACTATCATGGGTGATGCAATTATGTAGTGTCCGCCAGCGCGCATCAACCACGTGCATAAGTGTAACAGTCCTAGACATAGCGGATGGTGCCCAGTGGGAAACCTGTTGGAGCGATCCGAGAGACATCGAATGAACCAGCTAAACGCTCTTCAATTGCTTAACAGCTGAACTCTTTGTCTGGGAACAATAAAGAATTATGATCTTCTAGTATAGATACAGGATAAATGTCTATTTCTTAGAACGGATAGGGATACTATATTCAGGCACGAAAACGTGTTCTTTTGAAAACACTTTGAGACCGTTTTTGTCTATGGTATATGGTCGAAGTTGGGGGTCATGACTGACCCCGCGCATTTTTTCAATTTGAATTGCCTTAAGTATGCGCGCGCGCTCTTCGAGTGTGCGAAGAAGGATTACTCCATGTGCCAAGAATTCCTCAACTTGCAATTCTCTTCCTCGGTAGTATGTTGTTTGTAATTCATTCAGCATCAATCCAGTAGCGCCCAAATCCATCACAGTTTGGAACATTTTTATCACAGTGTTCCGTCTTTCGACAACATCTGGGAACTGAACTACTAGGGTGGCAAGTGAGTCAATCACAATACGCCTTGGTCGAATTTCTTGAACTTTATTCCTTATAGTTTCTATGAGATTCATTTTAACAAAACTCGCTTCAATTTCTTTGGGAAAAGCTCGAATCGGAGATAAATCAAGAATAAAGACTTTTCCTTCCTTTTCTAACCTCTTGAGATCCCAACCAAAGCATTCCATGTTTCTTCTAAGATATAGTGGGCTTTCGTCAAATGACACATACAAACCTGCTTCGTTGTATTCAACGGCACCCATGTACAAAAACTGAACCCCAAATATTGTTTTTCCTGCGCCTGGTCCTCCTAGAACGAGTATGCAAGTGCCAGAAGGAAGACCTCCTCCCAACATGTTATCTAAACCTTTAACGCCTGTAGGAACCCTTTCCATAGATGAAACTCCCATTTTACTTTGTGTCTCCGCGCGCTTCAATGCTCACACCTTACACAGTGTTTTTCGGTCGCTACCTTACTCCTACTCTTGCGGTAACGATAAGCTTTCTGTATACAAAATACATATTACACCACCTTTCAAATGCCGAGAACACACCAGAACGGCTCAAACGAAACTACCAGAAGTGCGCCGCAAGTAACTTATAGAGAAGTTTCAAGGGTTCCTGGAAGTTTTTCGAGGTTCTCGGGCGAAGAGAATGCGCGCGCAACTGGTTTTTTGATTGCCTGTTCGAGAGGCATTCTAATGTTAGATGCCTAAGGCATTCATGCCTTCCCTCTTTAAAGAAAAAGAAATAAAGTCTAGTGCACTAAGCTGGTGATAAGGATGAAAAGAATAAAGCTGTTTATCCATGAACCTTCAATCAACAAACTCATAGGTCGTGAGTTGGATCTTTTGCTTGATAACAAGGCTAACCTTATAGACGCAATCAAGGAGACGGACAAAATGATAAGAAGCAAAGGAAGTTTTCCAGTGCCAACTTATCGAAGTCTTCTTCATATGATCTACAACCCGGTTGAAAACAGATTTTATAATCAAGTGGCGATAACTGCTCACAAAAAGGCTGGTCAGAGACTGAATGTAAGAGACGATCCGAAGAAAGAACTTGTTGAAGGAATAATCGTTACTTTGATCCCTGCTGGAGGATGTATCAGTGCCTGGGAAGAAGCCATAGATTGCGAAAATTTTTTGAAAGCACTTTGAGGTTCAATGAGACGCAAGAAAAAGTATTTGTGCAGTAGAAACCAATTTGTGAAAAATGAAAAGGAGAACTTGACATGCTAAACAGCAAGGTTCTGCATGTTTATTCTTCTGGTGCGGTAGCTCCGCCTATCAAGAAATGTGCTGAAGAATTTAAGGCAAAATTCGGAACGGAATTTGAGTTTACTGTTGGTAAAGCTGAGAATCTAATTTCAGAGATTGCAGAATCAAAGCAAGGAGACATACTGACATGTGGAGCAGAATTCATACTTGACGAGGCACAAGAAAGAGGATTGATTTTTGAAGAAACAAGAAGAAGCGTTGGTTTTAGGAAATCCGCTATTCTTGTGCCGATGGGAAATCCGAAGAACATAAAGTCAATGTCTGACTTGACTCAAGAGGGAGTTAAAGTTGGAATTTCCATTAGTGGCTGTTTGTTGGGAGTATGGGATGACATTTCAAGCAAAGCTGGACTCACTGACCAAATAAGAAGAAACATTACTGATTTTGCGGATGGATGCGGGGCAGTAATGGCTTTGATTAATCAGAAGAAAGTTGATGCTGTTTTCGGCTGGGATGCCTTCAAAACGCTCTGGATGAAAACTATGGAAGTCGTAGAGTTACCCAAAACACTTCAGGTGTATAGAAGCACTGGAGTCGCTGTAGTGAAGTTTTCTAAGGATAAAGAATTAACCAAGAAATTCATTAATTTTTTAGTATCAGAAAATGGCAAGAAAATCTATAGGGATTTTGGCTGGTATCACACACTTTCTAGACTATAATCAAATGTTCAGTGTTGTCAGACGACCGTAGGCAAATCTGCAACAAGATGAGAAATTATTGCTCCTAGCAAAGCTGTGAATGCATACTTCAAGCCACTAATCCTGCTTTTTTCCTTACTTAGCTTGCCTATGCAGCTTCCCAAGAAAAAGGCAACTGAAACCCCTAATGCAAAAGCGGAAATTACTGCAGTTGCCATGTTTGGAAGTATGAAAGGAGAAAGAAGTACTATTGATATCGCCACCGAACAGACAAAGGCAAAGATGCAGTTCAGGTAGATTTCTTTCTTTGAATGCACTTTTGCGGTGACTCCATGTTCTGTTGTTTCGTGGATTTGTAATCCTCTTTGAGCAGATTGGGACATGAAGAAGTCGATGGAGTTTTGGTCTTTTATTTGGGAATTTTGATAGATTGCAATTGGCCAAAAGGAAAGAATGCGCGCGCAATAATCTTCTTCATAATTCAACAATCTCCTTTCCTTGCCAAATATAGTCTTCCAAGTTGCATTAAAAATTCAAGTTTTGGGTTTTGGGCCTAAAATTTAAGGCTGTTTCCTTCCAACTATAGGTTTTATATCTAACAGCCACGTCTTACTGTTAGAACGAACCTTTTATTTGAGAAGGGGGAAGAGCCTTGTCGGCAAAAACATCGATCAAAGATGAGGATTTTGTGTTTGAGAACACGCCAGTCAGGATTATAGTGAACAGAAAGTGTCCCGAGATCGAGTTAGCTGGTCTAAAAATTGGGCCCTTCCACGAAGGAAAAGAATACGAGGTCAGGTTCTGGATAGCTGAAGAGCTCGAAAAGGCTGGAATAGCCCGTCTCAGGGAGGAAGAAATGCTGGACGCGATGAAACTCCACAAGATTCACTGGAAAGAGCGAGTTCAGTCGGTCAGACAGATCTCCTCTCTACCGGAGGACTTCTACCCTCGTTTGCGACGCTACCTTTCCAGCCTAAGGAAAGACGCGGTGAAAAAACCTGAAAAAATGAAAGAATACGAAAGAGTTTCAGGTCTCTCCCGCGACATCGTTGATTGTAGACTCAAAAAGATAATTTCCTTGGCCTCGACATCCGCGCAAACCGAACAGTTTCTCAAGAGTATGACGAGAGAAGAGCGCGCCATTTACAAGCGCTTACACCCGATTATCAGCAGTTGGAGAAAGGAGATTCTGAAAAGTGGGGTGAAGCCTTGACAGAAGAGGCGCCAGTGGCAGATCCTCAGGAGCGGTTTCAAGATTTTTTCAAGTCAGACAAGTATCGTCAACGATTTTCAGAGATGGCTATCGCCAACAAAACCTCGTTAGTTGTGGATTTTGAAGACCTACTTTCAACGGATTCGGCGCTGGCAGAGGGCGTCATTGAGAGGCCAGACCAGTATTTAGAGCATGCAAACCGCGCGGCCTTGGCTCAGTTGCAAATAGAGGAACCCGAGTATGCTGAAGAAATCGAAAAGGTAAGTGTTCAGTTTAAGAATTTGCCCGTAACCACCTCTCTGAGAACGTTGGGATCCGATCACATTGGAACGCTGGTAATGCTAGAAGGCATCGTTGTGCGTGCCACCCCCGCCAGACCCATGGTTACCCGAGGAGCCTTTAGATGTAGAAGGTGTGGATCCGTCACCTACGTGGACCAATCAAGTCCGTTCTTGAAGGCTCCTCCTCAATGCACTGATCCAGCTTGCAGGAGAACAGGACCCTTCGACTTCCTTCAGGAACAATCCACGTTCATCGATTCCCAAGAAATCCGCATCCAAGAATTACCAGAAGACCTCCCACCAGGTCAACTTCCACGCTGGATGAACATCAAGCTTACTGAAAGAGATCTTGTGGACGTAGCTAGGCCTGGAGACGACGTGGCTGTGGTGGGGGCTGTGCGGGCGGCTGCTCCAACTCTGCCTCGGGTGGGAAAGCTTCGGGTGTTTCATCTGCATCTGGATGCAAACTTTGTAGATGTTTTAAGCAAAGAACCGGAGGCATTGCTCACTACACCTGAGGAGGAGAAGCAGATACTGGAGATGGCAAGAGACCCTTGGATTCATCGTAATGTCATTCGGTCGATAGCGCCTTCCATCTACGGTTATGAACACGTGAAAGAGGCGATAATGTACCTTCTCTTCGGAGGAATTCCCAAACAGTTCCCCGACATCAACATCCGGGGAGAAATGAACGCACTCCTGATAGGAGATCCCGGAACAGCCAAGTCGCAACTTCTACAGTACGTGGCGAGGATCGCTCCGCGCGGCCTTTACACCTCTGGTCGAGGAACTACGGCTGCAGGCCTAACTGCGGCGGTGCTTCGCGAGCGGCAGGGCGGAATGACCCTTGAGGCGGGGGCGCTGGTTCTTGCGGATAAGGGTGTTGCTTGCATCGACGAGATGGACAAGATGCGTCCCGAGGATAGAGTAGCCATACATGAGGCGATGGAGCAGCACACGGTTTCGGTGGCAAAGGGAGGCATCGTTGCTACTCTTAACGCTCGAGCTGCTATACTTGCTGCCGGCAACCCATCTTTGGGTAGATACGAGCCCTATCGGACAGTGGCGGAGAACATAGCTCTACCGGTTACTATTCTGTCCAGATTTGACCTCATCTTTGTGATGAGAGACGTGCCGGAGAAGGAACTTGACGCCAAAATGACTGAGCATATACTCAGCCTTCACAGGACGGGTGCTGTTCCAATTGAACCGCCTATACCGCCCGATCTCCTTCGAAAATACGTCAGCTACGCCAAGAGTTTTAAACCGGTTTTGACGGATGAGGCTTTAAGTCGCCTCAGAGATTTCTATCTGACTATGCGTTCGGCCAGCGAAACCGAAGGAACGCCCATAGCTATAACTGCCCGTCAACTCGAGTCCCTTGTGAGGCTGGCTGAGGCTAGGGCCCGTGTTGCCCTCCGAAAGGAGATTCTGGCTGAAGACGCTGAGGCCGCTATTGCCATCATGAAAAGATCGCTGGAAGAAGTTGGAATCGACGTTTCGTCTCACAAAATGGATATTGACCTCATTATGACTGGCAAACCCAAGAGTCTGCGTGACAAGCTGGGAGTTGTCTTGAGTGCTATTGTTACGTTGGAGAAGGAGACGGGCATGGTGGAAAAGTCGGCGCTTCTCGAAAAGCTTGAAACCGAGTATGATATTGTGGGGGCTGAGGCGGAGAGGCTCATAGGGCAGCTGCTGAAAGAGGGAACCGTATACTCTCCCAGAGAGGGATATCTAAAGAAGACCTAGCTAAAAGGGCGCAAGCCTTGAAGATCAAAGAACTACCGATACCAGAATCCGCAAAACAAATTATAATCAAGTCAGGAATCACTGAACTCTATCCTCCCCAAGAAGAAGCCATACGCGCCGGAGCCCTAGAAGGAAAAAACCTTGTTCTGGCGAGCCCCACGGCTTCAGGCAAAACCCTCATCGCCGAACTCTGCGCCCTCAAACACATGCTGGAAAAAGAAGGAAAAGTCCTCTACCTTACCCCTCTACGGGCGCTGGCCAGCGAAAAATACGAGGAGTTCAAAAGATACACAGCCATCAGAAAGAAGAGTGGAAGAAAGGTTAGCGTAGGCATCAGCACTGGCGACTATGACAGCAGCGACCCTTGGCTCGAGAGATACGACATCATCATTGCCACGAATGAAAAGGCTGACTCGTTGCTGAGACACCGAGCACGCTGGATGGACGAAATCTCTCTCATAGTTGCTGACGAAGTGCACCTACTCAACGATGCTGAGCGTGGCCCAACCCTAGAAGTGGTGCTCGCCCGCCTCATGCAGGTAAACCCGGACGCTCAGCTCCT
>CAYGCU010000022.1:0-7973 GCA_964348475.1 uncultured Candidatus Bathyarchaeia archaeon | reverse complement strand
ATGTATTTACGCTGCCTCTTCCAGTTTTGCTGGCAGATACTCGTCCACAATGTACGTTAATCCGTACCGGCTGAACGCCTCCTGCTCCGCCTTCTTTTTGATCTTCAGAAATTTTTTGACCTCCCTCTGCCACAGTTCTCCTTTGTACCGAGGATCCCTCTGCAACTCGTAAAGACGCTTAATGTCCACATCGGTTAACGCTTCACTGGGCAACTTGTAATCCACTATGTCGGTGGCCCAGACACCCGACCACTTGGCGTCAGGAGTGGTTAAATCTCGCAGGTGGGCGGCGTTCGCCGAGCCAGAGATGATCACCATGGCGATGTGCATTCCCCAAGGGTCGCCGTCCGTGAATATGTGCACCGGAAGCTTTAGCTCCTTATTCAGTCTGTGGATGAAATGTCGAGTGGCTCGCGGCGCCTGACCCGCCGTGAGGACGAGGAGGGAGTTGAACTTTTTGTGAACTTGCTCCTCGATGAACCGGGTGAACAAGCCGCCCTTCTCGATGGCTATAAGTTTGTCTGCGGTGGTCTTGACGAATTCGGCGGAGGTGAGCGCTGGGCCTATCATGACTCCGTCAGGATGAGACATCAGGTTGTACTGTTTGCCCTCGTATCCAGGAACCGTGTACTCAATGGTTAGGTCGCCGAAGATGGCTGAGCGCTCCTCTGGAAACACATGGAAGTCTTCTCGAGAGAACCCTGCCACTGTTTCAAGGTCGGTTATGATGCTGTTGGATTCCGGCTGATCCTTGAAGGGTATGTCGTAGGCTTGTGCCGAGTAGTACACGTCACGAAGAGTAGAAGTCTTCCGATGTTGCACGAGTTCGTGAGCGAAGTAGGCTGTCCAAACCAGTTGGGTGAAGGGTCGGATGTGGCGGATGTTTCGGGCGCTCCTGCGCACGGTTTTTTCGCCCAAAATGTACTGTCGAAACTCTGGGCTGTAGAAGATGTTGTCGATAGATCGGCTTGGCATCTTGATCCACGGGAATGCCCCTTTTTCCATTTGGTTGTAGAGTGTTGCTCCAAAGTTTGTTAGACCTGTTAAAATCCCTTTTTTCCTCTCTGCTGCAGAGCTCTCAATCTTTTTCTTCTTCAAATTTCCTTACGCTCCATAACAATTTTCTAATGTCTGGCTCCTTTTCTTTGCCAGACAGTTCCGTTGAGAACTTGGCGATTTTTGGCAAATACTTAGAAAAAGTGGCCAACCGTCTCCTTTCTTTTTCTCTATACTCTCGTTTGGATAGAAAGCGCCGTAGCTGGCGGGCTACTTCACGGATTCCGTTCAAAAACTCATTTTTCACCTCAGGCCTGTCCGCGATGAATTCCTTGCCTACCGTTTTGTAGGGGACCTTGGTGCTGCACAAATGAACCAGAATGGCGACGGGCATGTCAGATGTGACCTTGTACTTTCGCCAGTTGATGGATTTTATGATCCTCCATGATACGTCGCTGGCTTCGTCGTAGAGTAACGGGATTCTGTTAGCGAATCGATAAAGCACGATGTCATCTTTTCTGGGTACGTTCCCACCGTATGCTATCGCTGTCTCCACAACAAACGGGTGGCCAGAGTAGGTGGAGGGCTTGCGTTGGCAAACCGCGATAAACTCCGGCTTCAGCTCTTTTAAGATGCCGGCCTTTAACAACTCCTCTCCCAAGGGTGAGAGACAGCTGGCGTCTGGGGAACGAAATCTCTCAAACTTCTTCATCGTCCGCACAAGTTTCACAATTTCGTGAGGTTCCAATTTTCTCGGGTTCTTCTTTTCATCCATTCCGGCGAACTTTAGAAAACTGTGAGAAATTCTTTCGCCGATTCTGTGAAAATGTGTTTTCATGAAGTCTACCATGTTGCGGCACTTGGTGATCTGTATTAGGCGTCGAACGGTTTCCACGTCCACCCCGTATGGATGGGGAAGCGTTTCTTTTGGCGGACGCGGCATTTTGGAGGTGACTCGGTTGAATTTGTAGAGGCGCCCCTTTGGGTCAACGAAGGTGATGTTTGCATACGGAGTTACCACCGCCGTCTGTTTCAAGTATTCCAGTATCCTCGGCATAGCTCTGGAATATTCTCCCTCCAGCCAAAATTCCACCATTGTTCCACGCCACCTTTCTTTGTTCACTTGAATTTTACGATCTAGAATGACCGGTCGGTTTCTCTGAATGTCTATCATCAGCTTACACCTGTAAATCCTTGATGTTCCTGTACTGGAGGCTACATGCACGGGTTTGTGAGTGGTGATTTGTCCGTAAAGGATTGCCATGGTTCCGCCGAGGCCAAAGGTGCCTCGAGCTTGTTTTAGCTTATACTTTGAACCGAACAAAACCTGTCCAAACGCTGATGGTATGTGGCGGGGTGGTATGCCGGATCCATTGTCTTCTACTCTCAACTTGTAGACATCTGCCTCTTCTGCGCTTTCCTCACCGTCATAGGATAGCCGAACGTAGATGTTGGGAGGGACACGGGACTGGTCGGAGGCGTCGAGGGAGTTTTCCACGAGTTCTCGCACGGAAGAAAAAATCGCCCTAGCTGGATTGGTGAAGCCGGCTATGTCCCGGTTGCGGTAGAAAAAGTCTGCGGGACTAATCATTTCAAATGTTACCACACCACTTGCCTCCCCTGCAGTAAATAATAATAAAAACTGGACCTTTTTCTTTTTCCGTCACGTTTTGGGCATATTCTGTTGAGAATTCGTTAAAACGTGCCAGCATGATGGACACAGCTTAACAGGTTTGTTTTTAATTTTATATGAGTTTCGCTTTTAAGTTGACTTTATTGCGGCAAAGCGGACTCCCACAGAGAAATCTCAGAGAGGCGGTCGGGGTTCCCAGAGTTCGAATCGCTTTTTTTTCAGCTCTCTTCTTTTCTTGTGGAGAAACCCGTATACTGTTCTGTGTTGGCTTCCTTTGATGAGCATCTGGATTGCTTCCCTCGCCACTTCAGCTTGATCCATGTCCCCGATGATTGAAATGGTGTGTCCGTGCACAGAGACGCTGGCGTCGGTGAGTTCCTCTATGATTCTTCTGGTCTTGCCTTCCTTTCCGATGATTCTGCCTTTCAATCGTTTTATGTCTGACTGGGACCGCCCAACGATGTTTCGCAGGTCGATGACCACCAGAATGGTGTCGTCGTCTCGGACGAGTCTGAAGGCGCGTTCAGGCGAGAATCCTCTCCCTATGGCGATGATGGTTTCCTTGGCCCTGAAGAGAAGGGAAGGGTCTTCTGCGGTGGGACTCAGGGTTATTGTGACGTTGCCCGTTTGGCTGTCTACTTGAAGCTCTACTGAGAGTTGCTTCTCAACGGTTTCTTTCACGCGGCCGTTAGGACCTATGAGGGCTCCGATGCGTTCTCGCGGAACCTTGACGAATGTGCTAGGTCTTGCCACCTGTAACCCTCCTGTGCATTTCTTCTACTGACAACACGTCTACGCCTAGTCTCTTGAAGTACTTGTGCAAGTTTTCTAGGTCTCTCCTTAGAAACTGGTCAGCCATAGGATGCTTGAGGGTTACAGCTTGTGAGACATCGAAGATAACGGGTTGGTTCCTCCAGATCATGATGTTGTATTCGCTGAGGTCTGCATGTACCAGTTCGGCCTTTTGATACAGGTTCTTCACGTGAGCCAGGAGTCGTCTGCAAACTTGTTTAGGGTTTCTAAGGGATGTTTCTTTCATCAGAGGTGCGCTGACTCCTTTTTTTCCGATGAATTCCATTATTAATACGTTTTTGTTGACTGCTACAGGCTCTGGAACTCTAACTCCTACCTCGTGAGCGCGCTGCAGATTTTTGAACTCTTTTTGGGCCCAAGCATAGACGAGGGATCGTGTGTCTCCTCGAACATGGGCAAATCTTGGGTCGCCCCTGATGTATGGGAGCATGCCTCTCTTGAACTCGGCTGAGGTTGTTAGGTAGATTTTGATTGCGAGATCTCTTCCATCGGGGTTTTTTCCCCAGTAGATTCTGGCTTCTTTTCCGGCTTTCACTACGCCGTAGATCTCGTCGATTGTTCCTTTGTTCATGAGGTCGTAGATGGTCATGAGGGTGGAGCGGTCGAAAACTTCTTCCATAACCTCTCGTTCAGTTGAGAGGTCTTTAATTAACATTTTATCTCTTTTTTCCACTACGCGGAGCTTGTGTTCTAAACGTTTTCTTTTTGCTTGTTCACGTAATCGTTTGTCTTTGACCATCAGTCAATCCTATAGGCAAGGTGGTTGCACACATTTAAAAGCGGTTCTATAGGCATTTTCACATGAATCGCGCGCGCAATTGTCAGAAGACAAAACTTGTTGCATGGTCACGTGGATATTTGGATCATGTAAGCCGAGGTATGTTGAAAAAGGGGAGGGGCCCTTCTATTTTCGAATAAAAAAATTTCAGCAGATTATTCGCAAGTTTGAGGACGACACCCAGCGGTTGCGCGCCCAAATTACATAAATGGCGAAACAAAAACCATGAACCCAAGATATTCTTTTCAGAATAAAACTTTCAGAAAATAATTAATATCAGAATCAACTTGGCTACATAACTAAAACCATTTAGGAGGATGACTAAAACTCAAAACAAAAACAACTAAAAACAGAAACAAACGAACCATAACCGAAATCAACAAGAAAATCAAAAACGGAGATATCCAAGTTCTAACCGTACAAGAAATGAAAAAACTAGTAGAAAGCAGCGGCGCAGAAGTTGCCTATAAAGAAGTAGACGCAGTAACAACCGGGACTTTCGGAGCCATGTGCTCATCAGGAGCCATCATCAACCTCGGACACTCAGACCCCCCAATAAAAATCAGTAAAGCCTGGATAAACGACGTCGAAGCCTGCCACCCAGGCGCAGCCGTAGATCTCTACATCGGAGCAACCATAATGTCTGAAACAAAACCCTTCGAGTACGGCGGAGGCCACGTGATAGAAGACCTAATCCGAGGAAAGGAGGCTGAGCTTAGAGCCACCGCATACGGAACTGACTGTTACCCCAGAACAAGACTTGAAACAACATTGACAAAGGACGATCTAAACCAGTTCTACCTAATAAACTTCCGCAACTGCTACCAACGCTACAACTGCGCCACAAACAGCCGCGACGAAACCATATACACCTACATGGGCAAACTCCTCCCCCACTTCAAAAACGCAACCTTCTCAGGAGCCGGATCCCTAAACCCCCTAATGAACGACCCCGACTACGAAACCATAGGCATCGGAACCCGAATCTTCCTAGGAGGCGCCCAAGGCTACGTAATAGGAGAAGGAACCCAACACGACCCAGGAAACCGCTTCGGCACCCTAATGGTCAGAGGAAACTGCAAAAAAATGAACCCAGACTTCATTCAAGGAGCAGCCTTCACGAAGTACGGCACAACCCTATACGTCGGCATCGGCATTCCCATTCCCATACTAAACGAAGGAGTAGCCAAAAAAGTCGCCATAACCGACGAACAAATCCTAACCAACATAGTTGACTACGGTACCCCAAGAAGAACACGTCCAAAACTCGGAAAAGTAAGCTACAAAGAATTAAAGTCAGGCAACATAACAATCCACGACAAAAAAGTTAAAGTCAGCCCACTCTCAAGCCTCAAAAATGCAAGAATAATTGCGGAGACGCTGAAATCTTGGATCGAAAACGCCACCTTCTACCTAACCTCGCCAGTAGAACGCCTCCCAACCGACACAGTGTTCAAACCAATGAGGCAGACCAAAGAAATAGCTTTCGTTGAAAACCTCATCCACCCAGCTGTCACCTGCAAGGAAGAAGAAAAAATAAAGGCAGTTGCCCAGCGAATCATAAGCCATTCAATTAATCACATAGTTGTAGTTGACAACCGAGAAAAGCTTAGGGGCATTGTGACTTCGTGGGACATCACCAAGGCAGTAGCTGAAGGAAAAGAAAAGCTAGTAGACATAATCATTAAGAAAGTAGTGACAACGACACCAGACGAACCAATAGAAGTAGCATCAAGAAAAATGGCACAAAACAACATATCTGCCCTGCCAGTGATTAACCGCGAAAAAAAGGTTCTTGGAATAATCATCTCTGAAGACATATCTAAGCTCGTTGGGAGGTAAAAAACTTGGTTAGACTCCTACTCAGATTCTCCGAGAAAGAGGTTGGCAAGCCCATAACCGCAGATGTAATTCTTGAACAAGGAGTTCCAGTGAACATCCTAAGCGCCCACATAAATCAGCTGGGAGGGGAAATACTCGCTGAAATACCCTCCATTCACCTCGACAAAATAGTCAAGGCCTTTCGTGAAAGAGGAGTGACCGTCAACGTCCGCAAGCTGATCGAAGTTGACAGCGAAGAATGCTTTGACTGCGGCGCATGTTTCTCCCTCTGTCCAGTCAATGCAATCACATTGGAAGAAGACTCATCGGTTGTCTTCGATGAAGGGAAATGCATCGGCAGCACCTGCAGCTTATGCGCCGACGCTTGCCCAGCAAAAGCCATAAAGCTGACCAGATAAAAGAAACGAAGCCAAAATGAAATACAAACGAGGTTTCAACTATAAAGAGACAAGGTGCACTATAACGGCGGACAGCGAAGCCGCCATGGAAGTTGCGAAATCATCAATTGAACGTCACAGAGGTCAGCTGGAGAGGTACATTCGAGACCACCCGAAGTTCCTTCATTCTCTAGGACCCGTCCACGTGAGTAAGGGTCCCGCTATAGCCAGGTTAATGGCCGAGGCGGCTGAACGAGCGGGTGTGGGACCAATGGCTGCTGTCGCAGGAGTGTTAGCCGACCTCGCTGTTGAAGACATGGTTTCAAGCGGGGCCGAGATGGCTGTCGTTGAAAACGGAGGAGAAGTCTACGCCGTATCCAACACCCCTATAAACGTCGCCCTCGCAGCCGGCGACTCACCGCTCTCAAAATGCGTCGGCTTTAGGTTGGAAGACTTCCCGATAGGTGTTGCCACAAGCTCAGGCTTGTACAGCCACGCGTTAAGCTTCGGTGAGGCAGAGGCAGTAACGGTTTTTGCTGAAAACGCCGGAGTTGCTGATGCCGCTGCCACAGCTGTTGGAAACGTCGTGAAAGGCGAGGACTGGCGCAAAGCAGTTGAGTTCGGAATAGCCAAAGCCCTTTCCATAGAAGGAGTTAAAGGGGTGTTAATTCTCTACAGGGAGCTCGTTGGAAAGGCTGGACAAATTCCCAAAATTGTGAAGATCAGCACGGCGTCAAAAAGTGATAGAAAGGTTGTCTAAAACTTATAGAGTTAAGTATCCATTCTTTCTAAGCCATTCGGCCTGATTTCTTTTGTATCGCCATATGACGTCGCCCCGCTTGTCAGACTGAAAATCCCAAGGGGAAACCAAAACAATGTCTCCCTGCCTAATCCACACCCTCCTCTTCATCTTGCCTCGAATCCGGCAGAGGCGCTCATGACCATCTTGACACTTTACCAAAACCCTGTCGAAGCCCAACATTCGTATAGCTATGCCGAGCACATCGTTCGCGACCGGGAGCATCATGCCTTTGATCTCTTCTTCACTTATGATCTTCTTCTTGCCCAAGGAGCTACCTCAAGGATTCCATGTTGTACCCAGAGAGGAAAGGTTCCTTAAATAGGTTAATAAATCAATATTGTTTTCTTTTTGGATGTTTTCGCGCGTGCGCTAAAAGTGCGCACGCTTTAAAATAATACAATCGATTATGGAGATTATTAATCTCCAAAGATTTTTTAAAGAATTCCCATAGTACAACTCAATGTGCTTCCAAATGAGTGACAAAAGCTCCAAGGAATTGGAATGGAAAGCATCATTTATTCTTTCTACCCCTGTTCTGGTAGGTAAGGTTACGAGTCCCAAGGGCATAGAGTTCGAAATTGATGATAAGAGCCAAAAAATCACCGGAATAAACATTTTCACTCCTGCAATGACTCAGTTTTCTGCAATAAACTATGCAGAAATAATCTGCAACAGATGTGTTGACTATCTCTCTTTCGTGAGCAGATTACCTGTTTCAGCAAGTTTAAGACA
>CAYGCU010000021.1:0-8557 GCA_964348475.1 uncultured Candidatus Bathyarchaeia archaeon | reverse complement strand
TCATACGGCCTGCTCCATGAGCCGTGGAACCAAACGAAACCTCCATGGCTTTTGGCGTGCCAACTAGCACCCACGAACTGGTGCCCATGCTTCCCGGTATGATCACAGGCTGTCCAACGGCTCTATAGTCGGCGGGAACCTCCATGCGTCCGGGACCGAAAGCGCGGGTTGCACCCTTCCTGTGAACCCAAACTTTTCTTGCATGTTCGTTTACTCTGTGTTCTTCGACTTTCGCAATGTTGTGAGCGACATCGTATACAAGGCCCAAGCCGAATTCTTCCGCTGGCCTTTTGAGCACCTGCTCAAAGCTTTGGCGCACCCAATGGGTGATCGCCTGGCGGTTGGAGAAAGCATAGTTGACAGCGCAGGCCATGGCTTGATAGTAGTCTTCAGCCTCTTTGCTTGTGCCAGGTGCGCAAGCGAGCTCTCGATCCGGCAGGACAATCTTGTACTTGTGAACTGCTCGCTCCATGATGCGCAAGTAGTCGGAGCATATCTGGTGGCCGTATCCGCGAGAGCCGCAGTGAATCATAGCGGTGACTTGGCCCTCACGACTGATGCCGAAAGCTTTGGCAACCTGAGAGTTGTAAATTTTGCCAACTTTTTGAATCTCGAGAAAATGGTTTCCCGATCCTAGGGTGCCGATTTGAGTAAGGCCCCGATTTTTGGCGGTGGTGGAAACCTTGTTTGGGTTGGCTGCTTTCATGCACCCGTTTTCCTCACAGTGTTTGACGTCTTCTGGCCAGCCCAGCCCCTGGTCCACAACCCACTGCACGCCCTCTGCAGCCAGTCGATCGATTTCGTGGAAGGTTAGTCTGAAGTCTTTGCGTCGGCTGCCTAGTCCGCAGGGAACGTTTTTGAAGATGGTGTTGGTGACTTCGGCGAGCTTGGGTCGAATGTCCGCTTCAGTTAGGTTGGTGGTTAGGAGCCTGACGCCGCAGTTTATGTCATATCCTACTCCTCCGGGACTGATAACGCCTTCTTCATAGTCGGTGGCTGCGACGCCGCCTATTGGGAAGCCGTATCCCTCGTGACCATCCGGTAGAGTGATGGCGTGCTTGTAGATGTGGGGAAGGTGGGCGACGTTGGCGCATTGTTCAAGGGTTCGATCTGTCGTCATTTTTTCAAGCAGGTCTTCATCAGCGAAGACGACCCCGGGCACCCTCATGCCGGGCTTATATTTTCTGGGTATTCTCCAGGTGTACTTGTCGACTCTTTCGAGGGGAACCCTTGTTTGGCGCCTTGAGTGCTTTCCTTTGCCATTCATGAAATTCCCTCAGAACAAACTCGGAGTGAACTATTTAAACAATTTCGGTGTTTTTGCATCAGAACTGAAGAGCAATTCAAACATCGAGAATGAACCTGACGGTTACCGCTTTAGGCTTTTTCACGATTTCCATCCGATGGTAGGTTACCGCCTTTATTCCGATCTTTTGCGGGTGCCTCTTAGGATCGAAAGGTTCTCCCCAGATTTTCGCCTTCAACTTTAAGCCCTCCGGTGTTTCCTTTATACTAGAAATTTTGAAGCGGCAGTACAGGTTGTTGTCCAGTTCAAACCTTACCAAAAGCTCCTCCAGCCAGCTGTAAAGGAGGGCATACTCGTCGTGTGCCTCCACTTGTACAAGGTCCTCAGTCTCCGGCCTAACCTTCTCAACGTCGGTCATAATCTCAAAAGTGGCTAAGGCCGCGTTTTCAAAGGCTTCCTCCAGGTTCTCGCCGTAAGCCGCTATGTAGGCGTCGGCGGTATGCTCTAGAAACTCAAACCGCTTTTTCACCGGTACATTCCTTCTCTTAGTTCAAGTTATGGCAACTAATTTGTGCGCGCGCGCACTTTCTCCTTGTTTTTCCTATATCTATTGAGGCATTGGAAATATATTATTGGGCGACAGAGTTGAATCTCTACTTTGGGATAAATTTCACAGAAAGTCGAAATTTCCTATGGTTTCTCTCAGCTGGCTTCTGCCTAGCTCTAGCTGGTTCTATAATGCTACTCTTACCCCTAATTAGAACACTTGTGGAAAGATTAAGAAGACGACTATATTCTTCCATGTCTACGAGAACATTAAATGTGAGAAATGCGGAAAAGTTATAGCAGAACCGAAAAAGATATTTTAATCAACAATTTAAATGAAGGCTCTCTGTGGAGTTGTAGTTAATGCGAAAAGAATTAGCTCAAAAGTTGTTGCGGGAACTTCTTAAAAATTCGAAACGAAGTGATAGAGAGCTTGCAAAAATCCTCAAGGTTTCTCAACCAACAATCACCAGAACTCGTCACAAACTTGAACAGAACGGACTAATTCACGACTATACAATCGTTCCAAACTTTGGAAAGATGGGTTTTGAAATATTGGCTCTAACTTTTGTCAAAATGCGTTCTGGAGTTCTTATACCCGAAACAATGGAGAAAGCCAAAAAATACGCTGAGAAGTTTCCCAATGCAATGTTTTCCTCTCTTGGAGAAGGTCTGGGCATGAATGGAGTGGTTATCTCTTTTCACAAAGACTATACAGATTACCATCGCCATTTGAATATGCTGAGAGTTGACTGGAAAGATTTCCTCGTGGACATTCAAAGTTTCATTGTTGGCCTTGGAGAGGAAGAATTCAAGAGTTTTTCTCTAACATACTTGAAAGATGTCCCTATATAGCTAGGCGTGTTGGCTCCATACGTTGCTTTCAACGTTAAGTAAGAAAAGTTACCTTATTGTTTTTAATCGTAAAGTGTCTTGGAGGAAGAACGTGCACATTGTGGCGTGGCGCGCGCCCATGCAACATTTGGAATTATATTTACACGCGCGAGCGTCATAGTTCCCAGAAGAATACGAATACCAAGCAAGATGAAGTAAACACTAAACCAGATACAGTTTGTTGTTAACCTTCCCCCAAAATCTCTCTCCAGTACAAGACTGAACTCATATTTTTTGGTGCCAATTGTGCAAGAAGTTGAAAAATCCTTAAAATCAACATCAGAAAAGAAGCTCAAATCAAGCTCTTCTAAGCTAATTAGTAAATTTCTAGGCAAATATTTGTTTATTAGTCGTTTTGATCTCCGCTAGGATTTCAGAAGTTATGTATGGATTCATATTGTGACTTCATAACTTTTTTAATAGCGCACGCCAATTTGAGGCGCAGGTGATACCAAAGTGTTTCCTCGAATCAAAGGGTTACAAAAGCCTCAGAGACTTGAAAAATTCCGCAGCCGCCACGTTAAGGGAATGCTTAACGCTCCAGTGGATAATTGCGGTGACTGTAAGCAGGCCATTTCCCTGTCAAAAGGGGTCTATTGTGGCTTATTGAGGGAGAAAACACACGGCGATGTATGTAGGCACTGTTCTTACTTCGATCCGGAGCCTTCGGAGTACAGACTGTTCAAGAGAACGTGAAGCGGAACTAGAAGGTGAAATGAATGAAGTGTCCTAACTCGAATTGCAACGGTCAGATAGAGAGGGATAAGCAGAAAAAGAAAGAGGGCAACTTTTACTACTGCAAAAACTGTGGAACAGTAGTCTACCGATAGGGCACTGAAACTTAGGCTTCTGAGGATAATACACCTCGTTTACAAAAAGAAAGACCAGCCTTTCCGTTTGCGCTACTTTTTATTGTTAAGGAATGACAGGCTAGATGGTAGTCCCAAGCGCGCCATCCACCGTATCCGCAATCAATTTATTAGATTTATTTATGGTAGTAAAATACCTACATTAGCGTGAAACGTCGTGGATGTGACGAAAACGAAGCACTGGGACCTGATAGTTGTGGGTGCGGGACCAGCCGGACTCACAGCCGGACTCTATGGCGCCCGCAGCGGACTGAAATCATTGGTTCTTGAGGAGAAAACACCAGGAGGCACAGCCGCCGAAACCCCACTGATCGAAAACTACCCAGGCTTCTACGAGGGCATCAGCGGACGCGACCTAGTTGAAAAGATGACGAAACACTGCAGAAAAGTCGGGGCAGAAGTAAACGAGCTGGAGAGGGTGATTGAATTGGGCCTCAAGAGTGAAAAGAAGGTGGTGAAAACAGATAGGGCGGCTTACACGGCTTCTGCAGTGATCATTGCCTCAGGCTGCCACTACAAATCGCTGGGAGTGTCAGGTGAAGAAGAGTTTCGCGGGAGAGGAGTCAGCTACTGCGCGGTTTGCGACGGAGCCTTCTTCAAGGGAGGAAGGATACTCGTCGTGGGCGGCGGAAACTCAGCGCTTGTCTCCGCTATTTTCCTAGCCAATCTAGCATCAGATGTGAAGTTGGCTCATCGAAAGGCTCAACTACGAGCAGAGGAAGCCCTTGTAAAGGACTTGCAAGCGCAAAAGGTAGAATTTCTGTGGAACACGGAGCTCAAAGAGATCAAAGGAGACGTTAGGGTGAGAAGCGTGGTTCTGATTAACAACAAAACGAGTGAAACAAAGGAAATCAACGTTGACGGCGTGTTCGTCCAGGTGGGCGAGGTGCCAAATAGTCAGGTTGCGAAAGAGGCTGGAGTTGAGGTTGACAGAGACGGCTACATCGTCGTAGATGTCCGTCAAAGAACCAACATCAAAGGAGTGTACGCGGCCGGCGACGTAACCACAAGTCAGGTCAAACAGATCGGAGCAGCTGTAGGACAAGCCATCATAGCAGCTACAGAAGCGTTCGGATACATCAAAAGACCCTACTACTACGAAGGCTGATTCCTTATACTTGTGAAAGGACGAGAGAAAGATTTAAGTTCCAAGTTAAGAAGTGAACTACTCTCCTTCAGGAAGAAAAAAGAAAATGCTCTGCCATTGTATGGAACAGAAGAATACGCGAAAAGAAGCGTGAAGGCTATGTATGAGGTGCTCAAGAAGCTAGAACTAGCTCCGAAAATCAAACTGCTTAAAATTAACGCTCCGGAAATCGCTAGGAAAGCCAAGGCAGGCCAGTTTGTGATCTTTAGGTTAGATGAGAAAGGGGAGAGAATCCCTTTAACAATTGTAGAACGCGACCCACAGGAGGGGACGATAGCCCTCATTTTTCAAGAAGTGGGATTGTCGACTATGAAGCTTGGCGCACTCGAAATTGGAGACGAAATAATGAACGTGACCGGTCCTTTAGGGAACCCGACCGAGATAAAACATTACGGCTTGGTAGCTGTTGTTTGTGGTGGTACAGGCACTGCTGTCTCCTATCCCATAGCTAAAGCACTAAAGAAAGCAGGCAATCAAGTGGTTTCTATAATTGGAGCCAGAACCAAGGAACTGCTTATTCTAGAGGATGAAATGAAAAACATCAGTGACGAACTTTACATTTCCACTGATGATGGCTCAAAAGGACATAAGGGCTTCGTTAGTGACGTACTAAAAATGCTTATTGAAAAGGGATATCGTTTTGACGTAGTATATGCCATAGGGCCTACCTTGATGATGAAAGCAACAGTGAATGTCACAAGGCCTTACTCAATTAAGACGATGGTAAGCTTGAATCCAATAATGGTCGATGGAATGGGAATGTGCGGAGCCTGCAGAGTCACTGTGGGCGGAGAAACCAGGTTTGCCTGTCTCGACGGGCCAGAATTCGATGGGCATCTCGTTGACTTTGATGAGCTTATCAAACGACAAAGGGTGTATCTATTAGAGGAAAAACAAGCGGTAGAGTTACACGAAAAATCGGGGAAAATCAAGCGTGGCTAAAGCAGATAAACGAAAGAAAAAGCAAAGCATCCCGATGCCAAAGCAGAAACCTGAAGATCGCATTCATAACTTCAACGAAGTAGCTTTGGGTTACACCACGGAGCAAGCCTTGGCAGAAGCTGAAAGATGCATACAATGTCCTAAGCCACAATGCGTACAAGGCTGTCCTGTCGAACTAGACATACCTGCATTCATTAAAGAGATCAGAGAGAGAAACTTTGATGAAGCTATTAAAAAAGTAAAGGAAAAGAATAGCCTACCTGCAATTTGTGGTCGAGTTTGTCCACAAGAGAACCAATGCCAAATGTTCTGCGTGATGGGAAAAAAAGGAGACCCATTGTCTATTGGAAGACTGGAAAGGTTTGTAGCTGACTATGGACTTCAGAAGGAAGTAACAGTTCGACCCAGAAAGTCGTCCTCAGGCGGGAAAGTAGCGGTTGTAGGGTCTGGACCAGCCGGGCTCACAGCAGCGGCTGATCTAGCAAAACTAGGACACAAAGTTGTCATATTTGAAGCGCTTCATGCCCCTGGCGGCGTACTTATGTATGGGATTCCAGAATTTAGGCTACCCAAAAAAATAGTGCAGGCTGAAGTTGACTACGTCAAAAAGCTTGGCGTTGATATAAAAACTGATCACATGATTGGAAGATTATACACGATAGATGAACTGTTCGAGCTGGGATTTGACGCTGTCTTCATTGGAACTGGAGCAGGTCTTCCTCGTTTCATGAGAATACCGGGAGAGAACTTGGGTGGAATATACTCTGCCAACGAATTCTTGATCAGAGTGAACTTGGTGAAAGCGTACATGTTTCCAGAATACGACACCCCAATTCGGGTTGGTAAGAAGGTCGCGGTGATAGGCGGCGGTAACGTTGCCATGGATTCAGCAAGGTCCGCTTTAAGGCTGGGAGCAGAGGAAGTAATGATAGTCTACCGAAGGTCCAAGGAGGAAATGCCAGCTCGATTAGAAGAAATAGAAAATGCAGAGGAAGAGGGCGTGAAATTCAAGTTTCTCACTGCTCCAGTGAAGTTTCTGGGCGATGAAAGCGGCGGGGTAACTGGAATGAAATGCATTGCCATGAGACTTGGAGAGCCAGACGAGTCGGGAAGAAGAAGACCCATTCCCATAGAAGGCTCCGAGTTTGTCGTGGACGTTGATACCGTGATAATAGCCATAGGACAAACTCCCAACCCGATAATTCAGCGAACTACAAAGGGACTTAAAACCACAAGGTGGGGCACTATAGTGACCAATGAAAAAACTGGAAAAACCTTCAGAAAAGGGGTTTATGCAGGCGGAGATGTGGTCAGCGGTGCAGCCACGGTTATCAGTGCCATGGGGGCAGGAAAGAGAGCTGCACGCAGTATTCACAGGTATTTACTGAGAAAGAAAAGGATGAGACAATGCAAGTAAACCTGACTTTAAAGAAGAACGTTTAGAAGTATTTTTGAACGTTTTCTAGGGCAGCAACTGTGAGCTTGACAGTGTTCTCTAGGTCATCGAGGCTGAGCAACGACGCTGGACTATGAATGTAACGGGTGGGAACTGATATCACTCCGCTGGGTACGCCCTCTCTGCTCAATGCGATTCTTGCAGCGTCAGTGGTGCCACTCAGCCCTGTTTCCAGCTGGTATTGAACCTTGCTCTCCTCGGCTGCATCGCTGAACCACCTTAACACTTTTGGATGGGTGATCAGACCATAATCCGTAACGGTTAGGGAAGGACCCTTCCTCATCTTTATTGGAGCCTCCACTTCCTGCACTCCAGGCACGTCTCCAGCCACTGTTACATCCAGCGCAACGCCCACGTCCGGGCGCAACTGAAAAGCCGCCACGGTGGCTCCTCGCAGTCCCACCTCTTCCTGTATGGTTCCGACGGCGTAGACTGTGCAGTCCACTTTGCGAAGCCTTCGCAGAGTTTCGATCATGGCAGCGCACCCTACGCGGTCGTCGAAAGCCTTTCCCACAACTGCGTCCTTTCCCACCCGAGCAAATTTGATGTCGAAGCTCACGGGATTTCCGATGCGGAGCCCAATTTTTTCGGCGTCTTCCTTGCTGGTTGCTCCTACATCGATGAAGAGTTTATCCGCTTCGATGACCTTCTTCTTCTCCTCTTCCTTGAGTATGTGGGGTGGTTTGGAACCGATCACTCCGGTGATGGGTCCTTTATTCGTGGCGACCAAAACTTTTTGCGCCACAAGAATTCGGTCGTCAATTCCTCCGATCTTCGTGAAATGTAAAAATCCTTCTTTCGTGACGTTTTTGATCATGAGCCCTATCTCGTCCATGTGAGCTGCCAGCATGACCTTTGGCGCACCAGCTTTCCCCTTCTTGATCCCTATGATGTTTCCAAGTTTGTCCTCTTTGATCTCGTCCACGTGAGGCTTCATAAGATCTTTCATCAGGTCTTGAACCTCTTCTTCTCTGCCAGCCACCCCATAAGCGTTAGAAAGCTTTTCTAAAACGTCCACTAACTTCATGAAGACTCCTCCTACACCACTATAGACCTAACAGGACTTATATCAAATTACCGTGTTACGTTTTGTGTACGTTAGGATTTCTATCTCTTGTAGCCAACTTTTCCCTTGAGTTTCTCAACTGACCCCGGGTTCATGAGGGTTGTAGTGTCACCAATGGGTTCGTTTCTAACCAAAGACTTCAAGATTCTTCGCATGATTTTTCCGCTCCGTGTTTTTGGCAGCTCTTTAGCAAATATTATTCTGCTAGGTCTAGCAGTCGGTCCTATCGTAACGTCAACATGTTTTATGAGCTCTCTTATGAGCTGTTCTGAAGGCTCTACCTCCTTTTTCAGAGTCACAAAGGCTACGGGCACCTCGCCTTTTATTTCATGCGGGCAGGCTACAACTGCGCATTCCACAACTGCTTCATGACTTGTTGTGGCGTTTTCTA
>CAYGCU010000020.1:0-8559 GCA_964348475.1 uncultured Candidatus Bathyarchaeia archaeon | reverse complement strand
CGCCCCAACAAATAAACTTTGCACCGTTAGGTCATGGTTTTCTTACCTTTGCAGCAACACCTTTTTCCGAAGCGCCTTTAAGGTTCCGGAAACTCCCAGAACGTCTATGGCAACCGGTTTTCCGTTTATCTCAGTTACAGAAGCAACCGAAGCTCTGACCATCTCAAGGGCTCTGTGGGAACACCGCATAATGCCCCAACTTTTCTCTGAGTTGTACTCGATAAAAGTGAGGTTGGTTTGGCTAGCGCCGTACTCCCCAAAGAGCTGAAAAACAGCATTCCAAACAGCGTCCACAATGTGCCTTTTGCTAATGGGCTGCTCGCTCAAAACCTTAAGAGCAAGATATCTTCTTCTCACACGCTCGGACAACCCTTTTTCCTCCTCACAAGACGTATGCCTGGAGCAACAAAATCTGGACTAAGCTTCTCTCTATTCCGCTCCACAATGGTTAAGGGAGTCTCCGAAACGGCACGCAAAGCAAGTGGCACAGCCATGCCAAAAAGCGAGACAAGAGCAGCACAGTCATAGGGTCCCCGCATAAGATGCACGTCGGTTGCCCCACTAGAAATCGCAACGGGCACACCAAACTTTTTTGCGATCGCCACTTCTTTTCGGAGACTAGAGAGAAGGCGAATTCTTGAAAAGCCCTTTGACGAAAGAAGCGGTGCCACATCTACTTCAAGGGACGACAATGCTTGGGAGGCGAGCTGTGCCTCGGCGTGGTCGAAGAACCGCCCGCGGGAACTCATGGCGAGGAAGGAGAGGAGGTCCACTCGTCGGTCCTTGGCAGCCTGCCTAGCAACGGCCTTTGAGGTGCACACCACCGATATGACCTCAAATCTACGTCTGAAGTGGCGCAGTTCATGGAGCAGTTGGCGAGGTGTTTTCGAGGTAAGGTCCAGCCTCGTGACAAGGTCTATCCCAACATCTTTGCAGATGCCTCGCAGCTGACGAACCTTGTCTTGTGTAACTTTTGGTGGGAGGGGTATTCCAACTAGGCGGTAGCCCAGCTTAGAGGATCTGGTAACCATTTTCTCCACCTGATCCGAATCTTTGACTGAAGGCTGTAGGTGCAGGTCAACGAATTTTCTCATGGCAGCATCCCAAGTTCTCGACCGGCCTTGATTATATCCTCAAGTTTTTTCTTTCTGAATCTTATCCGCATGCGAATCGGATCAGCAGAGCAGAGCTTAAACTCTCCTTGAGAGGCGGCTTGCTTGTCCAATCTGATGTAGAGGCTTCCCTTTTCCGTGTGTGAACCGATCTCTGTTAGTAGAGCCTCTTTATCCAGCTCACCGAGACCTGAAGACAAAGTTTCAACCACAGCCTTGACTATTTCCCTCTTCTTTACCCTGGTTTCAAAGAGGGTGATGGGGTTGCCATAGTGCCCCTTCAAGTTGCTTCTTTTAAAAACTATTTCATCAATGTGGTTGGTCGGGAGAAGGCGACGTACTGCTTCAACAACCTTATTCGGGTCCTCAGTTGCATGTACGAAGAACCGGATGTCAACGTAAGTCACGGGAATGTGAGATATAGGCACGTCACGCAATCGTTTCACACTTCTTTCCCGTCTAAGACTTTCTAACTGTGCGTGGCCGGCGTTTTCTTTTTCTTTTCTTAGCCAAACTTCGCAGACGCTTTTTAAGCGTCTTCACGTTTTCTCCATGCTTTGTCTTTCTCCTCAGATCGATTGATATTCCCAACTTAAGCGCGTGTTTAGGGTCTACTCCCGCTTCTTTCAGTTCACCCCTGCTGAAACCTCTCCCTCCTCTAGTTCCGCCGCCCTTTTTTCTCACTGCCGAATGAACCTTCATTATCCTTCAACTCGATCTATTTATGAGCAGCTTGATATAAAACATCACTTATCCCCGGTTCTTTTTAAACTAGTTACCGTCAGAGTGTCTGGAAATGGAAAAAGACAGGAGTTATGGACTTGTGGCGGAGACATGGAGAAATGGATCGAATAGAGGTTTTGAGGGTATCCAAGGGCAATTACAGGTGCGTCATAATTGCGTCAGTATATGACTAAAAACACCTTTTTAGGCCCAATTATGCTTTATTTCTTCTTCTCCCTTCGTTTGCGAACTGCTTTATGACTCGGTCGAACCTTCTCGGCTCCACGCCCTTTGTGGCGAAGCCCCCGGACCTCCTTGCCGGCGCTGGTTAGTCCACGAAAAACTCGGCCTCGATGAACCTTCTCACAGATCCAGTTGACATCCTTATCGGATTGTATAACTGGATGGTTTGAGTCCACCATGATGACCTCAAACCACTTGAAGCGACCGTCCTCCCAAACCCAGTAAGAATTCAAAACCTCTAGGTTAGGAAACTTTCTCGCCGCCCTCTCTTCAGCGACCAACCTCAAGCTTTTCGCAAGCTTGAGCTTGGCGACCCCCATTCGCTTAGGCCTTCGACCAGCTTTTGGTCGAGTCCTCTTAAAGCCTCCGCGTCGGACGCGGACTCGGGTGACAACGAATCCCTGCTTAGCTTTGTATCCCAGCTTCCTCGCTCGGTCAATACGTGTGGGCCTTTCAACTCTGAGAACTACAGGTTGTCTGCGCCATTCTATGAGTCTCTGCCACATCAGCTCCTTCACGAAGGAGGCTTCCGGCTTCTTCCAAGCTCTCGCCACGTACTTGTAGGCCATTTCTAAACTTTTACCTCCGACTTGCGGTTCAACCTTTTGGTTACATCTCATGCGGTTTGGTTGTTGTGTGGCAGAATTAATGCTGATCTCCCTTTTTTATAATTCGGTTTTGCCGAGGATTCCGATGGAGTTTGGAGGCGAGAGGACCTCATTAAAGGCCGCTTATAACGTTCTTTTTCGTTTTCATTTGTCTGCGAGATCCGCTTTTCTAACGAGCAAGTATCCGCTGTGGTCCTCCCAAACTCTCTCCGTTTGAAGCAGTCGTATTCTCCTTTTGAAGAACGGTGCGTCGAGAACCAGGGTTTCGTATTCTCCCCCTTCCCCCACCAAAGACACCTCATACCTTTCGTTGAGTTCAAGGAGGTCATTCAAGGTTGTTAAGTCCATTCTTCTTCCAAGCCAGCTTTGATCGAACCCAAGGGCGTAAACCCCCACGATCACGGTGTCAAAGTTAAGGTTGATGATCTCCTTCAGCAGTTTTATGGGATTCTCCTGCCAAAGAGGCGCAATAGACCTCAGGTTCAGTTCACGGCATATCTTGTCAATTCTTTTCTTCTGATATTGCGAGGCTATGGCTCCTGAAACTGCCCCTTCTATGTCGAGGGTTGCGAGCAGGCGTTTAAGGTCTTCAAGTTCCATTTCTTTCACCCCAGAAGTTTCAGCCTTAACCAGTGGGAGTCCAACCGCTTCAGCGAATAAGTCGGCTAAACGAATGTTGGGGAAATGGAACATCCAGCTGTCTTCCCGCTGTGGAAGCATGGTGACTAGATATTTCACTTCGTAGCCAAGTCTTGATGCATGATGCAGTGCTAGGGCAGAATCTTTCCCGCCCGTGACCAACGCTGCGACACGCATGTTTGCTACGCAACCAACTGACTATGCTAGTTTTGGATTAATAAGTCGATCACACATCTTTCTTCGTTATGCGTCATCACTGTATACGTGTGCTTTGATGAAAAACGCCAAATAATGCACGTACATGATAGTTAATATGGGTCTAACGATTGGTTTCATCGAGAGGTGAAAGAATATGAGTGATACTGCGTTGCTAATTATCGACATGCAAGTAGGAAATTTCAAAGAACCTGCCCCGATATCTGAGGGAGATGAACTCCTCGCAAAAGTCAAGAACCTAATCACTAGGGCACGCTCTGCACAAATTCCAATTTTTTATGTTCAAAATAATGGCGGTAGTGGTGACCCTGATGCATATGGCACGCCAGGATGGGAAATCTATCCGTCTATCGCACCGGTTGAGAGAGATGTGGTGGTTCAAAAGCAGACCCCTGACGCCTTTCATGAAACGAACTTGCACCGTGTACTGGATTCTAGGGGAATCAAGAAACTGGTCATTGCGGGCTTGCAAACGGAGTATTGCATAGATACCACCTGCCGTCGTGCCTTTAGTCTTGGCTACGAGGTCATCTTAGTTAAGGATGCGCATAGTACTTGGGATTCTTCGCATTTCACGGCACAACAAATCATCGAGCATCACAACCAAGTCTTGGGTGGATGGTTTGCCACCTTGAAGAATGAAAGAGAAATCGAATTCTAATTCGCGCGTGCGACCAAAGTTTATTTTTGTTTATTGCAATTGAGTTGTGTGAGATGTTGTTCATGCGTGCTTGGGAAGCGGCTAGGAATGCTTTGGAATACGTTTTAGAGGCTGTTCCCGGAGAACGAGTCATCATAGTTTGTGATGATGAGAAAGCTGAGGTTGGTAAGGCGTTTGCTGATGGAGCCTTGGCTTCAGGGCTTTGGACGAGGCTTATAACTCTGGAAACTAGCGAAGAATTCAGAAAGGAAATTCCTAAGCATCTTCTTGAATCTTTGACTGCTAAGAAGCCTGACTTGTACATTAACGTTTTACGTGGAATCAGGGAGGAAACACCGTTTAGGATTAGGCTTATTCATATGGAGACTAGGGATAAGAGGTCTCGTTTGGGTCACTGTCCCGGAGTAACCTTGGAGATGCTTACTAATGGAGCATTGGCATTGACTGTAGAAGAGCATAGGAGGATGCGAGATTTTGCTCGAAGTCTCATAGGGAAGTTAAGTCAAACCGTTACTGTTGAGGTCACGTCCTCTTCTGGCACCAAGCTTTTGTTTAGCACTGAGGGAAGACCGTTCTTTACTGACACTATTATTGACTGGAAAGAGATGAAGTGGATGAACTTGCCAACCGGAGAAGTGATAGTGGCACCTCTTGAACACTCTTTAGAAGGCAAATTGATGTGCGACATGGCCATTGGAGGAATCGGTCCTCTGAAAAACCCAGTTGAGGTTACAGTAAAGAACGGTGGAGTGGAAGAAACTCGTTCGGATGATGAAAAGATCTTGCGGCAGGTCAACAACACTTTGGAGACAGATGAATGGGCGAAAGTCGTGGGCGAATTTGCGTTTGGAATAAATCCTAAAGCAAGATTTGTGGAAGAATTCTTGGAAGCAGAGAAAATTCTTGGAACAATCCACATTGCCTTTGGAAACAACACTGACATGCCTGGCGGAAGGAATCTGTCGAAAAACCACATGGATTTTCTTATCTCTAAGCCCACGGTAAAGGTGACAAGGAAAAGCAGAGAAACAATAACGGTCTTGAAGAATGGAGAGTTTCAAATCTAGTAGCCCGCGTTATGGAGATGTCTGGAAAGGCAGAAAAGGAATAATAAGCATTGAATGGTATGCGCGCGCGCGAGCGATTCGTGGAAGAACTGCTTCTTCAATTGGCAGAGCATGGCTATCAAGGTCGCATCGTATCCATCCAACACCTTCGTGACTTGCAAGAGGAAATCGAAGGACGCCATAAACAGGGCCTATTGGACAAAGAATTCTATCAGGAACGTCTTGCCTGGTTTGATTTCCGGATCCCCGATAGTTTGCCAGAAGCCTTGTCCCTGATCGTGGTCGCCGTCCCTCGCCCCCAGAGTCAGGCCGTTTTCACATGGAACGGGGAATCGCGGGCACTCATCCTTCCCCCGACCTATGTAGCCTATGAGGAGACAAGGAAACGGGTGAAAGATCTCCTGGCAGGGATTCTGAACACAAAAGGATATCGCGTGGCGCGCACTGCGTTGCCTTTGAAACTCTTGGCCGTGCGGAGCGGACTGGGCTCGTACGGAAGAAACAACATCTGTTACGTCCCTGGCATGGGAAGTTTCCTCCAGCTTGTGGCCGTTTACTCCGACCTACGTTGCCAGAAAGACAACTGGCAAGAAGTACAGATGATGAAAAGCTGCCAGGACTGTCACGCCTGCCGCCAAGGCTGTCCTACTGGCGCTATCCCTTCTGATCGTTTTCTACTTCGCGCCGAGCGGTGTATCGTCTTTCACAATGAGAAGCCAGGCAATATTCCGTTTCCGGCCTGGATAGACCTTTCCTGGCACAACTGCCTAGTTGGGTGTCTTCACTGTCAAAGGGTTTGCCCGCAGAACAGGGATTTCTTACAATGGATTGAAGAAAAAGAAGAATTTTCTCAGGAAGAAACTGCCCTTCTTTTGGAAGGAGTGTCTCGTGATCGGCTGGGCGCTGCAACAGTGAGAAAACTGGAGCAGCTCGACCTGATCGGATACCTAGATAGTCTCCCTCGCAACCTAGGCGTTTTCTTCAGGAAAAGTGAGCATCAAGGAAATAAACCATAAAATCGCCAGGGTTGGACGCGGCGCAATTTGCAGATCTTCTTGCAGGTCATTTTATATGAGCATCTTCAGAACTATTCGTGTTCAATGGTGAATTGGCATGAGTGTTCCCAAAAACTTCTGGAAATGAAATACTTTGATAGGAATGTTCACAACTGGGCGGAACATTGGCAAATGAAGTTTCAGCCAGAAGAAATGAAGGAATGGGAAGAAAAACTGCGCAATGATTTGCGTGAACTCGGTTTTCTGCCCTAGCCTAGGTGCCATTTCAAGCGTTAATAAACTCTTGCACTTATGAACCACTCAAAATTCTTCTTGGCGAGTCTTAGGTGGAGGTCATGGTCCCCTGAGAAGCTTAACCCAAAACATCGTTAGAGCCCTCTTGTTTCATCCGCGTGCTTCCTTAATCAAGTCTCGCGTCTTCCTTCTCCACTCGTCAAAGTCTTTGGGTGAGGTTGGGTAGTTGCGGTAGAGAGCCTTCACCCTTTTCAGCAGACTGGCTGCGTGACGTAGTTCCTTAAGAAGGAAGAGCTTTCTTAACCCTCTGAATATTCGAAGGGTGGTTTCGGTTATGTTTAGGCGTACGTCCTCGCCCATGCTCGTCTTCAGAATATCCTCTTGTGTTATCAGCTGGTACTTCATGACGTAGTTTATGTTGTCGTCGCCCAGTTTTTGTAGAAGCAAGCGGAAGACATCGAGACCCGCTTGTTTGGCTCCATATGACTGCATGTACCTAGCGTTGTATGGCCACAGTCCCTTCCGGTTCACGTTCCCCTTTTCCATGGTTTCGATTATGGTTTTTCCCGCGAGGGCTCCACCCATCATGGATGGGCCTATCCCGCCGCCGTGGATGGGGTTCACTTGACAGGCTGCGTCTCCAACAATGACAACGCCGTTTCCAGTCATGCAATCGATTGGTCTTCGCGCTGGGTCGTACCATGTGCCGCTGCTCACGATTTTCGAGCCGTTAAACAGAGGTCTGGATAAGACATTGTTGTAAAGCTGATTTTTTGGGTTAGGAAAACCTTCACGCATAGCTACTCCTACGCCCACGTTCACGTTCTTTTCGCTCTTAGGAAAAATCCAACAATATCCTCCTGGAGCCACTGTCTGACTGAGATAAATTTCACAAAACTCCGTATCAGCAACCTGCGCTTTCAACTCACGAATTTCCCGATAGCAGAGCTCTACGTCCCTATTGCCAACTTCTGTGTCAACTCCTATTTTGCGGGGAAGTTTTTTGCGTATGACAGCAGAAAAACCACTGGCATCCACCACGACTTGACAATGCACCGCGGCCTTGCTTCCCGTTCTTAGGTCTCTTGCCAAGACTCCAGCGACGAAACCGTTCTTTATGATGGGTTCTAACGCTTGAGTTGATTCGAGGAAAGTGGAGCCGGCGTCGATCGCGTTTATCAAAAGTCTCTGCCCAAGGAGATGCCGGTTAACACTAAACGCGCACAGTCCTTCCCCCTTTATGTGGAAGACGCTTTTCGTGTTTGGCGAGTAAATCTTGGCCCCCATGATCGTTCGTTCCAGCTCCTCCCCTGAAGGATAGTCTAAACCCAAATTATCAAAATGATGTTTTCCTACGGCGTCTCCACAAACCTTTTCTCCCACGTTTTCTGTCTTCTTCCGATCGATCAGGCAAACCTTAAGGCCAGCGTCGGCAACCGTCTTAGCAGCCATGCAACCCGCTGTTCCGGCGCCCACCACAACTGCGTCAAACTTCTTCAAACGTACACCTCTCCAAAGCCATTAATTACTTGCACCAAGAAGCCCTCATAACGTTTACGATGCCTCAGGAAACAAAGAACAGTTGGTCTTGTTTAGAGCTGAGATTACACAAAAGGTATGGTAATCCGGGGGAAAATCAGTGCATATGACGTTCTCACTTAGAAATAGAAAACGACGGTTCTACTTAATTGCTGACTGAGCTCCAGTGGCGGCGCCAAAGTTTCACTCAGCCCTCGACAGCACCAAGATGACTCCTAACCCTATCAGGACAGAGCCGACTACAAGGAATATGAAAGGATGCACCATGCTTTTGAAGTTCGTGTAGGTCACGTAGAAAATGATTACCCCTATGAGGATTATTAAAAGGCCGAAAAACTTCTCTGCGATGGTTAACCCCACAGGCTGCTCAGCCATGACCTATCCTCCGCCTCAACGCTTCATTTATGGTTCTTTAAGCATTACTTTTAGCTTATCAAGGTAGCGGTATGTATTTACGCTGCCTCTTCCAGTTTTGCTGGCAGATACTCGTCCACAATGTAC
>CAYGCU010000019.1:0-8815 GCA_964348475.1 uncultured Candidatus Bathyarchaeia archaeon | reverse complement strand
TAGAGCTGACTTCTATTTGTCTGCGAAGGTTAAAGATTTTCAACTCGACGAGAGCAGTCGCAAAATCTTCGAGCTTCTCAAAAAAATTCCTGAAGTAGAGAATTTGAAAATGACGAAAATGACGAAGGACGTTGAGGAGTTAGGCAGAATTAGGGTTGAGGAGTGGTACGAGATGACTGGCGGCTTAAAAGTTCCGGAAGGCGCTAAGGCTTTCTGGGTTTTCTGTAAGGATGAAGACGCCAAAGAACCTTACAACTTCTTTATGCGGGTGGATAGGAACATCACTGCTGAAAACTATGACGCAGCACAGTTGAAGGCCAAGCAGTGGGTGGAAAAAGTCTTAGCTCAGCCTCTAAAGGAAACATTCGAAGTCGAAAAGGTTGAGGTTAAGAGTTCAGTTGAGTTAAGCAGCGTTACACGACGACGGGAGGTCTCTAAATGAGTTACGAAGTGTTCGATTCTGACGTATTAGTGGTCGGAGCGGGTGGAGCTGGGTGTCGGTCGGCAATAGAGGCCTCCAATTATAACGTTCAAGTCTGCTTGCTAACAAAAGACCTCCTCGGCAAGGCACACACCGTGATGGCAGAGGGAGGAATCAACGCAGCCTTAGGAAACCTGGATCCAGAGGACAATTGGATGAGTCACGGCCAAGACACCTGTCGTGCAGGCGCATACCTGAATAACCAGCGCCTCGTGGAGATCTTAGTGAAAAGTGCCCCGGATATGGTTTTTGACCTTGAAAACTTCGGTGCGGTGTTCTCAAGGACGCCTGACGGTTTAATTATGCAGAGGCCATTTGGACACCAAACGTACAGAAGAACCTGCTACGCAGGAGACAGAACAGGCCACGAGGTCATGTCTACGCTCGTTGAAGAAATCAGAAGAAGAGACATCGCAGTGTACGACGAAGTTTTTATAACATCTCTTCTCAGAGAGGGCGAGCGAGTTGCAGGCGTTACCGCCATCGACGTGAAAAGTGGTGACTTCAGAGTTTACAGAGGTAAAGCCACTATCATTGCGGCTGGAGGCGCCGGCAAAATTTATGAAGTAACAACAAACGCCCAAGCGGATGTTGGAAGTGGCTATGCGTGGGCGTACAAGGCTGGAGCTGAGCTGATTGACATGGAGCACTTTCAATTCCACCCAACAAGCATGGCATTCCCAGAGGCGATGAAAGGTAGGCTCGTCACCGAAGGAGTGCGAGGTGAAGGGGGAATCCTACTGAACAAGGACGGAGAGCGATTCATGAAACGCTACAACCCTCGCTTGATGGAGTTGGCTGGAAGAGACGAGGTGGCGAGAGCTATCGTAACGGAGGTTCGGGAGGGAAGAGGAACTGAACACGATGGTGTCTACCTGGACTTATCCTTTATTCCATCTAGGATGATTGAGGAACGACTCTCAACAATGCTCATGGACTGGTTGGATGTAGGTGTTGATATAAGAGAGGAGCCTATGGAGGTCACTCCCTCGGCACATCATGCGATGGGGGGCATTAGAATAGGCACAGGATGTGAAACAAACTTGAAAGGCTTATTCGCTGCAGGTGAAGTTGCAGGTGGAGTCCACGGAGGCAACAGGGTTGGTGGCAACGCCTTAGCTGGTATCAATGTCTTCGGTGCAATATCAGGCGATTCCGCAGCTAAATTAGCTCAAGGCAACGACCTTCCCTCTCTTAGCAGAGAAGAGATAGAGAAGGAACGCGAGAGAGTGTTTGCCCCGATGGAAAGAGGTGAGGGAATAAAGCAGGTAAAGATCAGGAGACGCCTCACTAAGCTGATGTGGGATAAGGTAGGTATCTTCAGAAACGAGAAAGACCTTCAGATTGCTCTTCAAGAGATCAAAAAAATGCAAAGGGAGGATGTGCCGAAGCTCTATGTGGAAGGAAAATTCACTCGTTACAACATCGAATGGATAAGCACACTTGAGGTTTCAGATATGCTTCTTGTTTCAGAGATGATTGCAAGGGCAGCGCTCATGAGAAGGGAGAGCCGAGGAGCTAGCTACAGAGTGGACTATCCAACGCTGGATAACAAGAACTGGTTTAAAAACATCGTCATCAAGGTCGAGGGAGATGAAATGAAATTGACTGCCGTACCTGTTGTAGTTACGCTTTGGAAGCCTCCGTGGATGGAAGGAGAGAAGAGTTAAATATGACGTAGGTCATAGACGGAGAGATCACACATGAGTGAGAAGAAGTTTGTTACTCTAAATGTCTACCGCTATAACCCTGACGCGGACAACGAGCCTCGATACGAAACCTACAAAATCGCGTACACAAGAGGACAAGTTGTCCTCGACGCCCTTAACTACATCCACGAAAACCTGGATTCTACCATAGCCTTCCGGTGGAACTGTGGAACCGGACAGTGTGGCGGCTGCTCCGTTATGATTAACAATACGCCTGGATTGGCTTGTAGAACACTGCTAGAGCCGGATCAAACCTACTCGATAAGTCCCCTTGCCCGTTTTCCCGTGGTCAAGGACCTTGTCGTTGACCATGACAGGGGCGTGCGAAGAATCGAGAAGATAAGACCTTACGTTGAGCGGGTGGAACCGGCGCCACGACCTGAAAAGTTGAGCAGAGAAGAAGTTTCTGAAGCTATGGAAATGAAGTCTTGCATCGAATGCTATTCGTGTGTGGCAGCGTGTCCAGCTCTTGTTGAAACGTGGCAGGAATTTATCGGCCCAGCCGGGATGGGGAGACTCGCAAGATTGGGCTACGATCCGAGAGATGTATTAGATCGTGTTAAGTTGGCGTTTATCAACGGCGTGTACAACTGCACGACCTGTGGAGCCTGCAAGGAGGTCTGCCTGCCTAGGCACATTGACATAAGGAGGAAGGCTATTGAAAAACTTCGAGCCTTGGCTGTAGATCAAGGTTTGGGACCCATGCCGGGGCATAAAGAGTTTATAAAAAACGCAGATGAGACGGGTTACGTCATTGGGGTGACAACTACCCCGTTTGTCGAGCGGGTGCCAAAAGTCATCGAAGTAGAAGAACCCGTGGACGAGGTGTTCTTCTTTCCAGGATGCCTCATAAACCTTAGGTTGCAAAATGTTGGAATGAACGTCATGGAGGTGTTAAAAAGAAACCGTGTTAGGGTCCGTATTCCAAAGAACTTCGTGTGTTGCAGCAGCGTTATGTTCAGGTCAGGCTCACGTAAGACTGCAAATGAGCTCGTGCTAAAAAATGTCGAATACTTTGAAGGACTCGGTGTAAAGAAACTTGTGAGTTTATGTCCTGGCTGTATGTCAACGATTAAACTTGATTGGCCACTAGTGCTACACGAAATGGGACGTAAACCTTACACATTTAAGGCTATGGACATAAACGAGTACCTCGTAAGCGATTTGGGCATTGAAAACATGAACACTAAGGAACTTAAACCGCTCAACATAACGGTTACGTACCACGATCCATGCCACCTAAACAGACATCAAGGCATCTCTGAAGAACCAAGAAAACTTCTGAACCTGATTCCTAGCCTCAGGTTTATAGAATCCGACGAAAGTGACAGATGCTGCGGGGCAGGTGGGGGTGTAAGGGCTGGGGTGAGAAACCTCTCCTACACGATAGCAGGTAAAAAACTCGATCTAATGAACGAAACTGGCGCAGACGCACTTGCTACATCATGCTCCTTCTGCACAATTCAGCTAAAGGATGCCGCTTCGAGGTCAGGTTACACACAAAAAGTTTACAACGTCACAGACCTTCTCGCCATGTCCTACAAAGGCACTAAACCCTAACCATCCAACTTTTGATAACTCCTCCCCCTGTAGCCCCTCCCAATTTCAACATTCCGTTCTTGAATTAGACCGTTTTTCCGAAAAATACTGTTTTCAACATTCTGCTGTTATTAGACTCCAAATATGATCCGGGGGCGTATAGAGGGTCTAGAAAGAGAGAGACTAATACACGTAACTTAACAGTCACGCCCTCACTCAACAAAAAAGAACCAGTGCCACCAATCTATAAACAATTAATGAATCCCCAGTTGCAACCATCTCATTTTAAATTTCAGAACTCTCTTAAGAATAGAGAAACAAGGAGTTACCCTACATGCCAATAATCGCTGTCGTAGGAAGTAAAAAATCCGGCAAAACAACCGCCATAGAAACCTTGGTTCAGGGACTAACCAAAAGAGGATACAAAATCGCAACAATCAAGCACATCCCAGAAGCCGACTTCACCATCGACATAAAAGGAAAAGACACATGGAGACACGCCAAAGCCGGAGCCTCCACCGTGATCAGCGTAGCACCTAAAGAGCTAGCCACCATCAAAAAAGTCGACACCACAAAATACAGCCTAAACGAGATCATCAGAAACGTGGAAGAAGACGTAGACATCACAATTCTCGAAGGTTTCAGAAAACTGATTGAACAGAATCCCGCGGTTCCAAAGATTGTTGTAGCCAAAACCGCCAATGAGATTTTGGAGGCTTCTAAACGATGTAAACCCATACTAACCTTTGTAGGACTCATCCCCAAAAAAGCAGCAAAACTGAACGTCCCCTACATTGATATGCTCAAAGAGCCGGAGAGGCTAATAGACCTAGTGGAAAAAAAACTCGCAATTTTGGTTGGAAAGAAAAAGAAACACAGAGAGAATATTCAAATCGAGATTGATGAACGTGATTTACCGCTGAACTCCCCAGTTGGAAAATCATAAGGAACACAATTCTAGCCATGGTTTCAACTCTGAGAGACATAAGAACCGAAGGAAATGAAAACCTCTTTTTGGCTATTGAGAGTGCTTCCAAGTAAGAGTAGCCAAAACTTTTTCCAAGGAAGCCTGCAATGCAACTTGATTCAGGGCCTTTTTTTGGGGTTTGAAGAGGTTTGCTGAAAAGAGAAAGGAGTTTCTTAGGCTTTGCCTAGAAAAAATGCCCCTTCAAGCCTTTCCAAAGTGAACCCTAAATCGCTATTGGTTTATATGCCCTAGAGTATTCATCCTCCCTTGTGTTATAGAACATTTTTCTATAGGTTACTAGTATATAAAACTTAGTTATATTTCATTTCTATCAAAACGGTTTTTTGTTAACCAATCTTTAAAAAAGACAAATAAAATATCCAATTTTTGGAATTAGATTTTTGAAATAAACATAGCTATCGAACAAGAGAATAAAATAGAGACAAATCGGATCTAAATGTTAAAGATGCTCTAAAAAAAGGAATCAGATATTTGGCAAAGCTTAATATATTACTTTTTTGCTGTGATGCTACTTACGCACTTTTTTGTAGGTTTCTCAAGTGAGGCTAGAGCGCCTTGAACGCCTCAAACCATCGGGTGTAGGATCCTACCATGTCCAGCGAAACGCTGGGCTTTCTTTCCCCCAATATATGCTTAAAGTCGTCCGTGCATATGGGCTTCGGCTGAGCGTGTTTGTCGCTTGCTTGGCCCGATTCGAAGAGTTCTCCGATAACCTTGAGGTGCGCCGACTGACAAGTGTCACGTATGTCGCTCCCAGAGAATCCTTCGGATAATCTCGCTAGCTCGTCGAGATTCGTGGCCGGCGCCAGTCTTAAGTGGCTCGTATACAGCTTGAACATTCCAAGACGCGCCAAGTGGTCAGGTAGGGGAACCAAGATTCTTTTCTGAAACCTCCTTATGAACGGCCAATCCAGATCCCAAGGCTTGTTGCTGGCTCCAATCACATACACGTGAAGTTTCTTTCCCTTATCTATCACGCCGTCCATTTCTTTAAGGAACTGATTGCGCACTCTAGCTTCGCCGCCAACTTCGCTTGAGTGCATCCCGATCAGAGAATCGAGTTCGTCGATGAAGACGATGACCGGGGGGCCATCATTGACTGACTTTCTGGCTGAGTTGAAGAGTCTTGCAACGTTTTGTTCGGCTTCTCCCAGCCACTTAGACATAATGGACGCGGCGTCCACTGAAACAAACGCTGCGTCGATCTCGGTGGCTACGGCTGCGGCTAACAAGGTTTTTCCACATCCTGGCGGTCCGAACAATAGGATTCCTCTGGGCCATCCTAACGGGAACAGGTCAGGTCTTTGAACTGGATAGACCATTGCTTCCTTGACGGCTTTTTTTGCCTGTTCCAGGCCTATGACTTCATCCCACTTCACGTTAGGCTTTTCTTTGAGCACCAATTCATCAAAGCTTGCCTTTTCTACCTCCGAAGGCACAGTTGCGCCGGATGTCTGTTCTTCAAGCCGTGGCTCGATGGGTCCAACGCCCTGCAAGCTCTGTATTCTTTGTTGGTAGGCCATTGCCCTTTGAATGTAGACCTTGTTTAAGCCATATTCTGGGTACAACTGGACGAGTTTTAGGAGGGATTCGATGGCTTTTTGGTACATGGTGATGGCCATTCCTCGGGAGCCCTGTTTATCGAGTCGAACGGCTTCAAGCGCGTAGCTGGTCGCTGCTTTTTCAAGTTCATGGGAGGCGCTCATGTCTGATCACTGCTGGATCTTTATTTTTCCCTCTTGACCCAATTTCTCTAGTGTTTCCACTACATTGTTGAATGGAACGTTTAACTCGTTTGCGCACTGAACCGCATCAATTTCACCTTTGCTCTTCTTGACGTAATCTAGCAGGGCGTTTTCCAGTGATGAGGACTGCTTGATGGTGAGGGAAACGCTTTGCATTTTCAGGTCCTTGTAAGAGAAATACTCCTGAGGTTTCCGCTCTGGCTTATGAACCTGCTGGCAACTGGCAGTGAGGGCAACCATCTGCCTCATCTCTTTCTTGGATTCAACCTTTTCTTCAGCGATGATGGAAGCAGGCGGTTCAGGAAGTTTCTCTGTTAACCTCTCTTCTAAGAATGCAGAAGCTTCTTTGAGTATTTCTTCACCGGCTGGAGTCTTCACTTCGATGGGCGCGACTGGTTGCATGGAACTAATTTTGGTGATGGCCAGTGTCTCGCTTATGTTGTCGTTCACGTTTTCCAGTTCCCGTGCCATTTCGGGCATAACCCTGACGAGACGTTCTGTCAGGCCTTTGAGGTTTCGCAGTGCAGGAAGTAGATCCACCATGATGCCGCTTAGTTCTCTGATGGTTTCGAGTCTGAGGATGATGCGCTCTATAGCAAGCTGGGTCTGCGCGAGCATGTTGACCAGTTTTCTAACTTCAGCTAGCTCATTGGCGCAGATTGTTGCTCGCTCTATGTTTTTCCCCTTAACCGCCGCGACGCATTTCCCGAAAAGAACCTTATCCCTCTCGCGCAGTCGGACAGTGACCTGTTCCAGCTTTATCTGCTGAAACTTTAGTTTGCCTATCGATTTGAAGACTACGTCTTTTAGCGGTGGAGGGGAACGGAAAAAATTCTTAACCACGATCCACCGCCCGCCCTGAAGTCTAAGGATTCTGCTTATCTGTGCCTTTCACGTGAACTACAATTGGGGGTTCGGGAAGTGAGGACGGCTCTGGAAGGGTTGAAGCCTGGGGAACAGGCTCAGAAGGGACATCTTTTTTCTCTTCTTCAGTTTTCTCTGTAGTTGTAGCTGTGTCTCCTAAAACTATATTGGATAACTGGCTTCTCAATACTTCAAAGTCGTTTTTTTCAGCGTTTGCTTCTTTTAAGCCTCCTTGTATCATCGTCATGGCCGTTTGATATGATTCATCGTTGATTTTGCCGATTTCGCGTTCGATCTCTAGGTGAATTAGAGCTGAATTGAGCTCCTTAATCTGTTGGGCACACTTGACGATTCGTTCTTCTACGTCTTTCAGGATGTCTTCAGCATCTGTTTTTAGCTGTTTTAAGGCACCTTCGAAGCTTTCGTGGAGTTCTTCAAAAATTTCTGGAGAGACTTTGTTCTTCTCTAAGAGTTCATTTAACGCTTGGTTTTTTCTCCAGATGAGAGGTATCTCGTTGCAGAGAGCTCTCACCCTAAACTTGATCAGCGGCAAGAATACAATGTCGTCGCCAGATATTCTGATTTGATCATTCGGATACTTGGAAAATTCTCCGTCCTCGTGTTGAACGAAAACTCCGTTGATACGACCTTTCGGGCTAATTGCAAGAGATGCTATTCGACCAATCTGCCGTCCGTACTCGTCTTTAACAGGTTTGCCAATAAATAGAGAGGGATTGGAAGATGACTTGACCATAATGTCACCTACGTTGTTGAACGTCTACTGTTTTGCAGAGATACTTCAGGCTTCAGTTGGAGTCTTCTCGCTAATTGCTGGCATGCCTGCGGGCAACTCTGGGAACTTGTCTTTGATCTTCTGCTCTGCAACTGTGGCTGCTTCGGTTAGAATCTTCTGGGCGTCTTCGTTCGCCGTCTCAAAGTTTATGCTTAGCCCCGAGCTCTGACCTGCGTCTATGATTATCCCGCTGAGCAGGTTTCCGATTTGTCCAATCTCTCTTTCAGCCTCAGGAAAGATAGCTGACATCCCGTTTCTGACGCTGCGCAAAACTCCCACCGCAGGAGCGAGCGTGCTGACAACATCACCGAGCTCTGAAACCGTGCTCAATCTGAGGACTATTTGTTCTAAGGCGAGCCTCGCGTGCATGATCATTTTTTCCATCTTGCGTATCTCAGCCAGTTCGTTGGCGAAAACACTAGCGCGTGGCATGTCATGTTTCGAGTATGCATCAACAATTCGTTTGAAGATGGTTTTGTCGCGCTCTGAAAAGCGATCGGTTGCCTTGTCTAGCCTTTGGATTTGCAGTTCAATACGTCTGACGGCGAAGTCTAGGCGTGGTTTCAATGGACCTGGAGGTCGAACGGCTTCCTTGATTCTTTTGGTGATAGGACCTTCCCCGTAATCTTTTTCCCATTTTTTAGCGAATTTTGCGGACATTTTGATTCCTCTAAAGTGATGAAGGCGCTTTTTAAC
>CAYGCU010000018.1:0-9041 GCA_964348475.1 uncultured Candidatus Bathyarchaeia archaeon | reverse complement strand
GGGAGCCAATTGCCTACGGAAAATACCTAGCTCGACTCACCAACTTGCTTAGTGGTGGAGTGATAATTCAGAGGCTCGGCGACCTACAGGCTGGACGACGCTCAACCGAAGAAAGAATCGGAAGAAGCGTAGTCACTCCAACCCTTAAGAACGCTACACCTGGAGACCTTAGTTTCGTTCTGCCCTACCGATACCTAGCAAATATTCGCGAGATGCTTGAGGCAATAGATCAGATTGCGCCAGGAGTGAACTCAAACCATACGCTACTCTACGGCGTAGAGGTAAAGTTCTACTCGTCGAGGCTGGAGCTAAGCAACTGCTTAGAAACAAGCATTCGCAACCTATTCGCGATAGGAGACGGAGCAGGAGTGACTAGGGGACTTGTTCAAGCCTCGGTTTCAGGAGTAATCGTCGCCAGAGAAATCGTGAAGAGAGAGAAAACCTCAAACTAACCACTGAATTCTCATGATGGGGCTGCCCGGATTTGAACCGGGGTCCCGAGAGTCCGAGTCTCGGAGCCTAGACCAAGCTAGCCGACAGCCCCAAACGCGTGTTTTCTATTTCTGTTTGTTGGATCGTCGGTAAATTAAGGTTATTTGTTCCGCTTAAGCAGATTTATATTCGAGGTCATGGTTATCCATGGAAAACAGACTGAGGGAAGCCATCTGAATCGAATAAAGGTTACCATGTTCATTCAGGTTTTGAACTCTTTCATTAGCGGGGTCTTATCAATAGTGTTGCCGTTAGCGATGAGGGAGAGAAAAATTGAGATAGCTACTATCGGATTGATATTTGCTTCTCTACCCATGATTTTCCAGCTGACAAGAATTTTTTTTGCGGTTCTTTCAGACTTTCTAGGCAGAAAGCTGTTCTTCATTCTGAATGGGCTGTTCAGCGTGATTTCAAATGCTGTCTACTACTTCGCTCACACTCCACTACAGTTTGTGTTTGGCAAGGTTACGGAGGGGACCAAGAGCGCTGCCATCTGGGCTGTGAACAGGCCATTCCTCCTAGAGGAGAGTGAGGACAAAAGGAAAGCGTTAGTCCACCTGAGAGCTTTCGTCTATATTTCTACAGCAGTAGGCAGCTTGCTGGCTGGTTTCTTAATCGTCTGGCTGTTTTACCCAAACACGTTGATGCTTTGCATCCTCCTCGGAGCAGTTGTTGTTCCAGCATCTTTGCTTTTGACCAACTCAAAAAAGAAGAGTTTCAGCGTAAGGCATGCCATGAGTTATCTGGACCTGAGAAATAAAGGAAGAGTGTTCACACTGTTTCTGCTGCTGTTCTTTATGATGGGGCTGTCTCAAGGCTTCAGAAGCGGATACGTTTTCCCTGTTTTCCTAAACGAAAATGGATTCGACGCCAAAACTATTGGAGTTCTCATTGGAGGGCAAACTCTGCTAGCCGGCTTAACCTCCTACATGTTCACGAAAAAAATAAGAATAGAGAGGCTCATACTTCTGAGCGGTTTCTTCTACTCCGCCCTACTGCTCCTACTAGGATTCTCAAACGGCCTATTAGCCGCCCTCTTCATAGTCATATTAGGCGTAGTTGACGGTCTAGTGAGCGGAGGACAAGAAGGTATATTGTTCAAGATCGCAAAGAAAGAATCGTACGGCACTGACATTGGACTACTGATGATAGGAATCCACGGAGGAACAACAATAAGCTTAGCCCTATCCGGCTTCCTAATATCTTCATGGGGTTTCCTCGCCCCCTTCCTTTTTTCAGCCCTAGTCTTCGCTGCCTTCTATGCACCCGCGTACACACTTCTGAAACAATAGCAATCCATGTGAGAAGGGCGGATATGGAAACAACCTTAAGCGAGGAAAGATAATCTGCTGCTTACTTTAATTTTTTAAACTAAATCAACCCTAGTAGTGGGTGGTGTTCATGCTTTGTCTCGCCGGCGGTCAGGGGTAAGAGTTCTTAAGGCTGTTTCATCCACCATGCGACTGAAAGTTCTGAACCTCCTCTTCGAGAGAGGACCACTCTCCTACACTGAAATCATGAACATCCTCCGCCTCAACCCCAGTCGAGACGCCGGCAGATTCGCCTACCACCTAAAGTTCCTCTTAAAAGCAAACCTCATCGAGCCAGAGGTGAAAACAAAGAAGTACCGCCTCACCGAACTCGGAAAGATGATGGTTGGCGTCGCTGAAGAAATCAGAGAACGATTCTTGAAAAGGAAAAAAATGCTCGTTCGCACCTCCCGCTTGGCAATGGAAGAGTTTGACAGAAACAAGATCACAGAGTCCTTGGTAAAGGAGGCAAACGTACCCATAGATCTAGCACAAAAAATCTCAAGAGAAACAGAAAAACGCCTCTCAGAATTCAAAACAAAATACCTCACAGCTCCGCTCATAAGAGAAATCGTGAACGCAATCCTGATAGAAAAGGGACTAGAAGAATACCGACACAAACTCACACGTCTAGGACTTCCAGTTCACGACGTAACTCAGCTAATACGGTCAATGGGCCCCCACTCGCTCGGCGTCGAAGCCGTCCACAGGGCAGCGGGGGACGCGGTGCTGGAGGAGTACACCCTCCTAAACGTGCTTCCCAGAGACATCGCCGACGCTCACCTCTCTGGAGCACTCCACGTCAACAATTTGGGCTGCTGGATACTGAAACCCAACGAGTTTATGCACGACCTTCGCTTCTTCTTCCAAGAGGGACTGAACCCCGGAAGAACAGGCTTCACAGGACCCTCTTATTTACCTCCTAAAAGTTTCGAGTCTGCACTATTAACAGCATCCAACCTCCTCAAGCTCGCCACCACAGAAATATCTGGAGAGCAGGCCCTAGACTTCTTCAACGTTTTCCTAGCGCCCTTTGCCCAAGGCCTCAAAGCAGAGAGAGTAAGAGAAGGCTTACGCTTCTTCGTCTCAAACCTAAACCAGTTCCTATCAGACAGGGGCCTTCCCATAGAAGCGTCGCTCGGAATAGAACTCGTTGTCCCCGAGTTCCTAGAGAAAAAGAAAGCCATTGGACCCGGTGGAAAAACGGTCGGCTGCTACGCGGATTTCTCAGAGGAAACTCGTTTGATCTCTTCCCTCCTCCTCGAAGTGATGTTTGAAGACGACAAGCACAAACCCGTTTTTAACCCCAGCCTAATCATAAAGCTAAGACCAGAAGTCCTCAGAAGCAAAGAGTGCGAGGGTCTCCTCTTCCAATCCCACAAGCTTGCTAGCCAAACTGGGCTCCCCTACTTCGCCAACCTTTGCCCCAAAGAACAAAGGCAAGCTTCCTACACCGCAACGGGGTGCAGGTTCGCCGCCGACTGGAAAGGAGACTGGGAGCTGGACACCCTGCAAACGGGAAGCCTCGACAGCGTCATAATAAACCTGCCAAGGGTCTCGTACGACTCAGAGGGAGATCAAACCAAATTTTTCAAGCTTCTAGACGAACAGTTGGAGATGACACTGCGTGCCTTAGAAATAAAATACCGAACAATTAAGCGCCGCGCAAGAGAGGGGCTCCTTCCTTTCCTTATTCAAGAAACCGACGGCGACCGCTACTTCCGACTTGAAAACTCCTCCCGCCTAGTCAGTTTTGTGGGGCTAAATGAGGCGGTTCAGTCACTGTCTGGGAAAGCCCTATACGAAGATGAAGAGGCCCTTGGTCTGGCTGAAGAAATCTTGAAGAGCCTTTTTAGTGGAGTTAGGAGAGGTGCGAAAAAGCCTGAAACTCGGGCAGTTCTCTCCATGGTGCCCAACGCCAACGCCGCGAAAAGGCTCGCGGAATTGGACGTGGAGAGATATGGCTGGGCTAGGGTTAAAGTTCAGGGCGGCAAGGAACAGCCCTTCTACACCGACATGGTTGCTGTACCCCTGAAAGCCGACATTCCCTGGAAAAACCGCTTGAGCATCGAGCAGAGATTTCACAAGTTGACTCCGGGAAGTCACCTTGCCCTCATACAACTCGCTGACTCAGAGCAGAACCCTGACGAGCTTTTATCCGCTACAAGACAAATCACCAAAACCTACCACGTGGGTCTTTACGCCTACAACCGAAACCTCGCTTACTGCACTCGTTGTCAAAAAACTTTTTATGGAGTGGTGCCGAAGTGCCCTCTATGCAGGTCAGTTAATATGCTAGTTTGCTTCAGCCGTGTACCCGCCAAACATTTAGCATCGTCTCGATGGACGCCAGCCCAACGTATTGCTTTGGGCGGGCGAGCACCGTATGTGTTAATTTCAGAGTGATTTAATACAGAATTTTAAACAACTTTTTCTAATTAATTTAAAATACTACCCGCATCCCTACCTCTTACTCACCTCACCGCAACCGTGCGAAGTGGTTTTCATGGGTCTATCTGAACACTCTGTGAACTTGCTGTCCCGAGGTAATAAAGTAGTAGTCTACACGTCTGACGGATGCCCCAGATGCACTTTGCTGAAGGAATGGCTGAAAGACCGAAATACAGAGTTTGAAGAGAAGAACCTAGAGGAAACAAATGTTATGACAGATCTGGTTATGAGGGACTTGGTAGTTCTGTCGGCGCCAGCTCTGGAGGTTGGAGACGCAGTTTATACAGAGGATCAGATTTTTGAGGGGGACAGGCTGGCAGCTGGTAAGATTTTAGAGATTTTAGAGGGGAAGTAGGTGGACACGAGTGAAAAGCGACCCATGGTCAGGAGAAGCGACGGCTTCATCGTGCCGTGGGATCGAAACGCTATTGTGAAACAGCTCTTAACAGAGACAAAGCTCGCCAAGGAATTTTATGAAGTAAGGCCGATAAGTGAGGAAGAAGCTGAGCAGATAGCCGCCGAGGTTGAAAGAAAGATCTTAAACCTGCGGCTCAGTTTCATAAGTGGACCGCTCGTGAGGGAGCTGGTAAACAATGTCTTACTCGATAAGTCGAAGGAAAAGCCGGAGTACGCCACTTATCGTAACATTTTAACTAGGGTGGGAGCACCCGTTTACGACGCCTACCAAATGGATGTGGGAGAGGGCTACAAAGCTAACGAAAACGCGAATCTCCAGCCAAACGCTGAGACCGCTCACAAAAGAAAGGCGGACTGGGTTTCTGGAGAAGAGTACCTGCTCTTGATGCCTCCGAAACTGGCTGACTCTCACCTAGCCGGGGACCTGCACATACATGACCTGGAATATTTTGGAACGAGACCCTTCTGTCAAGACTGGGACCTCCGCTACTTCTTTTACTACGGCCTAATGCCAGACGGGATGGGCACCAGAACAAGCATTGCGGGCCCAGCTAAGCATCCAGAGGTTGCGATTCTTCACACCGCCAAGATTCTTGCTTCTGCACAGACAAACTTCGCGGGCGGTGAGGGCTTCTACAACTTCCTAGTTTTCCTTGCTCCCTACATAAGTGGACTAAGCTATGAAAGAGTTAAGCAGCTCATGCAGATGATGTTTTTTGAGTACACTCAGGCCTACGTGGCCAGGGGCGGGCAACTCGTCTTTAGCAACATTCAGGTGCAGCCTGGAGTTCCGGAGCTCTGGAGAAAGGTTCCCATAGTGATGAGGGGGCGGGTTGGACCAGACGTCTACGGAGACTACGAGGACGAGGTTCGCCTCATGTTTAGGGCGCTTTACAACGTTGCTTATCAGGGTGACTACTGGGGGAAACCCTTCAACTTCCCAAAGCTCGAAAACAGTATAAGCCCCGAGTTTTTCAAGCCGGAATACGACGAGTTCTGGCTGGACGTGCATAGGGTTGTAGCCAAGTTCGGAACCCCCTACTTCGATAACATGATGCCAGCTTACAGGGGCTACGGCAAAGGCGTATCATGTTATCAATGTTGCGCTTACTGCTTTGTTGAAACGCCTGAAGACAGTCCGAACTTCGAAGATAAGCTCTATTTCAATAACGGAAAGCACTTCACCATGGGAAGTTGGCAGGTTGTAAGCCTAAACCTGCCGAGGATAGCCTACAAGGCCAACGGAAACGACTCCAAGCTCTTCGAGGAAAGTCACAGACTCATGGACTATGCAGTTGAAATATTTAGAATAAAGAAGAAGTGGATGAACTTAATAGTAAAGCACAATCGTATTCCCTTCGCCACTCAACGCCCGATGGATCCCAAAACTCATCGGAAAGGTCCTCCAGCTGTAGACTTCGACGAACTTGTCTTCACCATGGGTTTTGTGGGCGGAAACGAAATGGCTCAGTGGCACACAGGCTATCAACTTCACGAGCATCCGGATGCCATCAGGATACTGGTTAAACTAATTGTAGAAATGCAGAAGTACAGAAAGGAACTCCAAGAGAAGAGTGGACTAAAACTCACTTTGGCTAGAACCCCCGCTGAGTCCACAGCTCAGAGATTCGCAGTAGCAGACCTCCTAACAGAAGACTATCGTGATAAAGCTGAGAAACTCGTTAAAGGAGACCTGAATGAAGCAAGGTCCGCGCTTGCCGATGGGAAAACAGATGTTCCCGTCTACTATAGCAACGGAACCCACGTCTACGTAGGAGCCAAAACAGACCTAATTGAGAGAATAAACATAGAGCAGAAGTTCTTCCCACTCTTAAGCGGAGGAGACATGTTCCACGTGTGGCTTGGACAAAACTCTCCGGATCCAGAGGCGCTCTACAAACTAACCCAGAGGATTGCCACCCGGACCAACGTAGGCTACTACGCCTACACAAAAGACCTGACAATCTGCAACAGTTGCGGAAGGGTTACAGGAGGCATCAACGGGCAATGCCCCAACTGTGGATCCACAGACCTAGAACTGTGGTCTAGAGTAACAGGCTACTACCAAGCAGTTAGCGGATGGAACGAAGCGAAAAAGAAAGAACTCCTAGACAGATACAGAATTGCATCGTAAACAAATTATTCTATTGCACCTAAGACAAGTGCCAAGAGAGCCATCCTCATGACTATGCCGTTCCAAACTTGTTGAAAATACCTAGCATGAGGTGTTTCGTCCACCTCGGCGGCGATTTCTCCAACCCTCGGAAGCGGATGCAAAATAATCATGTCCTTCTTCGCGTTTTTGAGGGTCTCCAGGTCTATCTTGTACGCTCCCTTAACCTTTGCGTATTCGGCTAAGTCTGGAAAACGTTCCTTCTGAATCCTTGTCACATAGAGTATGTCCATTTCTGGTAGAGTTTCCTCAATTTCAGTTTTCTGCTCCACCTCTATCTTTTCCTTGATGGTTTCCAACACCTCTCTCCGCATCCGAAGAGACTCCGGTGAGACTAGGTGCAACCTCACGTCGTAAAGCGAAAGCCCGTACGCGAGAGAATGAACTGTACGTCCGAAACGCAGATCCCCAATCAAAGCAATATTGAGCCCATCGATTCGTCTCTTCTCCTTGAGAATCGTGTACAAATCCAGTAGCGCTTGTGTTGGATGTTCCTCCGCACCGGACCCAGCGTTAATTATCGGAACCTTTGCGAATTCAGTGGCGAGTCGAGCCGCTCCCTCCAACGGATGCCGCAAAACAATGATATCCGCATAGCTTTCCACAACCCTCACGGTGTCCGCGAGGTTTTCCCCCTTCTTGACCGAGGCTGTCCCAGCCTGTGCAAACCCTATTGCGGACCCTCCAAGCTTGTGCATGGCTGACTCAAAGCTCAATCGAGTTCGTGTGCTAGGCTCAAAGAAGAGGGTTGCAAGCGTCTTTCTTTGAAGCATGTCCGAGCCGCTCTTTGCAATTGGCTCCATGGCACTGGCGATTTTCAAAACGTAATCGATTTCCTCGCGCTTAAAATCCTTAATTGAAATTATGTCTCTTCCCTTAAACTCCACTTTTGACACCAAACACATTTTAACAAACCACAAATAACTCTTTTTATCTAGTGACCTACAACACTAGTTCAAGGAGTTTGGTGGATATGGCTGAAAAAACTCTGAGGGTGTCCAAGATAAGAGACGGTACGGTAATTGATCACATTACATCTGGCCACGCACTTGACGTGGTGAAGATTCTGGGAATCACGGGTCGCACAGGGGGAGTTGTGACCGTAGCCATGAACGTTCCCAGCAAAAAACTCGAAGTGAAAGACATGGTAAAGGTGGAAGGGAGAGAATTGAATCCAAAAGAGGTTGATAAGATAGCGTTGCTGGCCCCCCACGCCAGCATCAACATAGTCCGGAACTACAAGGTTATGGAAAAACAACGGGTTAAGCTGCCCTCTATTATACGTGGGATAGTGAAATGCGCAAATCCTGCTTGTGTCTCCAATAGCAGTGAGCCAGTACAGCCAACGTTCTACGTGGAACGAGAGGAACCGCTTCGCTTAAAGTGCCATTACTGCGGTTTCATCATGGAAAAACAAGACGTGCTTAAACAATTCTGACTCTGCATTAAGATACACGAAGCGCTGTCGCAAGAATTCGGTTAGCCTTTTGCCTGAAGGAGAAGTATAGCTTTCGCAAGGTCACCGCCTGTCTCTTCAAGCGCTTTTTGTGCTTCTTCCATGCTCTTACCCGTCTGATCCGCAACGAGTCTAACGTCTTCTTCTGGTATCTCCATTTCCTTTTCAATTTTTTTCTCGGTGATTTGTCCTGTCACCTGAAATATTTTCTGTCCGTGGAGGTCAAGCGCAGCGACCTCTGGGCTTTCCACAATGATCTCTTTTGTGCTGGTTCGGATGATGACCTCTTCGACGTTGGGTATTCCTTCCATGCTGAGGCCCATGCGCTGCATCATTCTTTTTGCTTCTCTCGGGCTTACCCTTCTTCTTCTCAACGTGGTTCTCCTCGTCTACTATACTCTCGGCGTTTCCTTCTTAACTTCTTCTGCGACGCCTCTCCGCACTCGCACCGCCACCCCTCTTTCAAAAGCCTTCATCTCTTTTCCAGTTAGCAACGCTCTTCCCACGGCTAAAACTTCGTTGTCTTCGTTTATAACGATCACTTCCTCCTGAGGATGAATCTCTTCATCAGCGTCCATCACATGTTTGGCGAAAACGCTCCTGCCCTTAACGACAAACGGCTCAGCTTCTGCCCCAACCTTAACCCACAGCCGTCGAGCTTTCACACCTTCAACCATTCGTTTGGCTCCTGCAATGGTTAAAGAAAAAAGACCGTTGGTCGGTCGCAGGGTTGCCAGCATTT
>CAYGCU010000017.1:0-9260 GCA_964348475.1 uncultured Candidatus Bathyarchaeia archaeon | reverse complement strand
GCGCGCGCGCAATGGTTTTTACCACGGATTAGGATTCAAATAGAGGTGGAATGTTGAAGACAGTGTTTTTTAGGAAAAGTTGCTTGTGCTGGAAATGGCAATCGTTTAGAGAGCTATGGGGAGATTAGCCCCAAACAACACAATAAACCACAGCTTCAAAAGCTCACAAACTCACGAAAACCATAAAACGCCAAACTTTAAAACCCGGACAACAACTAACAATAACCAAGAGTTAAGGAGGCTTATCACTTGTTTAAAGCCAAAGTAGCCGACGCAAAACTCCTAAAAGACATGATCACCGCAATCTCAACCCTCATAGACGAAGCCACGTTCGACATTAATCCAGACGGAATCAAACTCCGAGCCATGGATCCCTCACGCGTAGCCATGGTCGACTTCGAGTGGCCAAAAACCATTTTCGAAGAATACACATGCAGCAAACCCATGAAAATGTGCATAAACATAAGCGAAATGCTGAAACTGCTAAGACGAACGGGAAAAGACGAATCTGTGGAACTCTCGCTAGACGAGAAAACAGGGCGACTACAGATGACGATTAAGGGAAGGTACATGCGCTCCTTCAACATGCCCACACTAGAAGCTGTGGAGGAGGAGGTTCCAACCCCGAAGGTCGCCTTTAACGTGGAAGCAAAAGTTACAACAGATGGACTGTCCCAAGCAATTGAAGATGCCAACCTAGTGAGCGACCACGTTCGAATCGAAATAGAGAAAGAAAAAATTGTTATGCGCGCCACAGGGGACCTCATGGGAGCCACGATTGAGATGAAGAAGGGAAGCGACGCCCTCCTAGACCTAGAAGCCAAGGAGCCGTCCAAAGCCACCTTCAGCCTAAGCTACCTCTCTGAAATTGTCAAGGCTGCAACCGCAACCTCTGATGTAGCCACCATCGAATTCTCCACAGACATGCCCATTCGTCTGGATTTCCAACAGCCAAAAGAAGGAAAGCTAACGTTCTACTTGGCCCCCCGCATAGAGGTGGAGTAACACGAAAGCTCGGAGGGGAACCAGGTATTCACCAACAGTGACTTGGCCAAATACCCCTTCACAAAAGAGGCAGCTGACTACGTGAAAGAGCTAGACCTAAAAATCGAGGACATGAGCGAGCCCATATTAACCAGAGCAGAACAACGAATAGAAGAAGCCCTTCTCTACGCCCTCGTAGGCACCCAGTCGCGCAAAGACGAAATAGAAATCCCTTCTTTCCCAGTCGCGGTCATGATGGTAGCCTCAACCGCTGACACACTTATGAAGAGGAGATACGCCCTAGCTGAAGCCAAACGCGTTTACAACTTACTCAACAAAGAAAAAGGTAAAAACAAAATCCTAGAAATCGCAAGCGCCTTTAACTGGAAAATTAGACTAGTCAACAATAGACCGCCTTACGAATTCGCGCTGTCCTTTATGGACTATTTAAAAAACGCAACAAGATTTCAGGCCAAAGAATGGAAACTTGTTAATCGGGTTGTGGTTGCCGGAGAAGTTTATTTGACAAAAGATGACACAGCTCGTCTTTTGGAGGAAGAGGTGCGTGCGCACATCGAGAAAAAACTAGATGTAAAAGGTAAGTTCGCAATGCCACAAAACGTTGCTGAGCGTGTAGAACGACTGAAACAGACGTTCATAAAGCAGAAGGGAAAGATTCAATTTGAGGAGTTCCCAGAAGAGATAGTTATTTCTGCTTTTCCACCCTGCATCAAAAAAATGTATGACAACATAAACTCCGGACACCACCTCTCCCACATCGGCCGCTTCGCATTAACATCTTTCCTGATAAACATAGGCATGACCCCAAAAAACGTGATCAACCTGTACCGTTCCCTCTCCGACTTCAACGAAAGGCTGACCCACTATCAAGTAGAGCATATAGCTGGTGGAAGAGGTTCACGAACAAAGTACATCCCACCCCGATGCAACACGCTACGCACCCACGGAGTCTGCACTGGCATGGACGAAATTTGTAGAAGAGTACGCCATCCACTCGCTTATTACCGAAGGAAGCTGAGAACCATAAAGACAAAGGTCCCGGTAGAGCGAGCATGAAAATAAAAGAAACGAAAACGTTTGTTCGAAACAAGTTCTCAGAATATTACCAGAAACACTCAGCCAGCATTCAGCCTCCCACCCAAATTGAAAAGCGCGAGTTCGGATTCCTCATGCTCAAAGAAAGGGTTATGATCCGGCACAAAGGCTTCAAAAACGTAGACGACCTAACAAAATTCCTGAAAACACTAGTTCCCTCTGATGTCTACTACTCAAGCGCTTACTACGAAAAGCCAGAAGAAAAAATGGAGGAGAAAGGCTGGCTGGGCGCTGACCTCATTTTTGACATAGACGCGGACCACATACCAACCCCCTGCGCAAAAATCCACGATACATGGGTCTGCAGTAGTTGCGGCACAGTTGGAAAGGGCGTGTTACCTGAAAAGTGTCCAGCGTGCGGAGAACAAAAGTTTAATGAGAAAACCTGGCCTTGCGAAGTTTGCTTGGAATCCGCCAAAGCGGAAACAATAAAACTCATAGACATGTTAACGAGAGACTTCGGCTTTTCCTCCAAAGAGATGACCGTGTCCTTTTCTGGACATCGCGGATACCACCTTCATATAGAAGGCAGGGAGTTCCACGCACTCGATTCGATGGCTCGCAAGGAGATAGTTGACTACACCTTAGGAATAGGATTAGAAACCAGTTTTCACGGGTTGGGGGAGAAGAGAGGCGAGAGGAAATCGCGCGTATTGGTTGGACCTAGCCTAGACGATTCAGGGTGGAGGGGGAGAATCGCTCGGGGAACTTACGAATTTCTCCACACTGCTACCCCAGAAGAACTGGAAAAGATAGGACTGAAGAAGAATGTCGTCGACATGCTGACCCAGCACAAGGAAACGATTGAGGAAAAGTGGAAGGAAAAGGGACCGTGGGGGGTAGTAAAGGATGTAGGCGTCGAAAACTGGACAAAGATAGCTCAACGCGGCGCAGAGATGCAGTCGGCAAAAATCGACACAGTGGTCACCACAGACGTTCACCGTTTGATAAGGCTCACCAACACGTTGCACGGAAAAACTGGCCTAAAGAAAATCGAGGTCCCCATCACCGACATCGAACGATTTGACCCTTTTAGGAGCGCCATAGCCTTCAAAGAAGGCACGGCAACTGTTCTAGTGTCTGACGCCCCCGAATTTAGACTGGGAGACCAAACCTACGGCCCATACAAAAATCGACACGTTGAGCTGCCAACAGCGGCGGCGCTATTACTCCTGTGCAAAGGAATGGCAGAAGTGAAGGAGGAGAAGTGAGGTGTACGAGGAGCTTTACGAAGCTTGGATAAGGGAAAGAGAAAGCGTGGAGATTCAGGCGCTGCCCAAGGACTTCTACGCAAAGCTAGCTGATTACACGAAAAAAATGCGAGAAGAAAGTCGAATGCTAGACAAGAAAACACTGAGGGCAAGGCTCATGGAACGCGAGTTCAAAAACGCAAAGAAACTCTTTGAAAAACTCCTTCGACTTCGCTGCGAGAAATCCATGGATGAAGCTAAAGCAGGAAGAGCGGTGCCCAAAGATCGCTTAGCTGAAGAGGAGGAGCGGTTGTACGCAGGAATCTCACCCTTCGCAGAGTCTTATCAAGCTTTGTTCAAAGATGTTTCTAGAGGCCGCTCTCCACGTGTGAAGCCGGAAAAAGAGACAAAAAGAATGGTGGTGCGGTTCCTACAAGAGATCCCGGCCATAGTTGGGTCCGACATGAAAACTTATGGACCCTTCAAATCAGAGGACATAGCAACCCTGCCCGTTGAAAACGCTAAAGCCCTTATTAAGCAAGGGATAGCCGAGGAAGTGGAAGCAAAGTCATAGGCTCTTGTACAAGAGCGAAAAAGTATATAATTGAGCGGGCAGTTCTATAGCGAAACAGCAGTGAAAATGATGAGAGTGCCTAAGGAAATCGCCACGTACTGTCCAAGGTGTAAATCGCACCAATCTCACACGGTTTCCCTGTACAAAGCTGGGAAGAGGAGAGCTATGGCTAAGGGTGAGCGACATCACCAGCGAGAAAAGAGTGGGTATGGCGGACAAAAATATGCGCTTCAACAAAAATTCGCCAAAACAACGAAGAAACAAACGTTGAAGCTAAAGTGCAAGACCTGCGGTTACACGCAACAGAAGAAGGGGATGCGCCTCAAAAAATTGACGATTGAGTAGAGGGAAGAGCATGAGCGAGTGGGAAAAACTCATTCCAAGGCCTAAAAGTAGGTTTCTCCGAGTGAAGTGCCCAGACTGTGGAAATGAGCAAGTCATTTTCAGCCATGCCACAAACGTTGTCCACTGCAATGTTTGTGGAGCTATACTTGCCGAGCCTTCGGGAGGAAAAGCTTCGATAAAGGGAGAGGTCGTCGCCTCACTGGATTAGAAGACCGAATTGGGAGGAGGGAGATGGCGCTTAAAAAGCCGGAGTGGCCGGAGGTAGGCGACCTCGTGATCGGCACGGTCAGGAGCGTAACAAGCTATGGCGCATACGTCACGTTGGATGAGTATGGTAAAGAGGGGTTGTTGCACGTCTCCGAGGTTTCCTCGGGATGGGTTAGAAACATTCGTAGCTTTGTGCGTGAGGGACAAAAGGTAGTGGTGAAGGTCTTAAGGGTCGACACAGAAAAGCGGCACGTGAATCTCTCGCTCAGAAGGGTTACAAAGCGCGAAAAAAGAGAGAAAATTCTCTCTTGGAAGAGAGATAGAAAGGCAGAGAGTTTGCTGCGGAGCGCCTCTGAGAAATCTAAGATACCAATTGAAGAGATCTACGAAAAAGCCGGTTCCAAGATTGAAGAGTCCTTTGAAAGGCTCTACGAAGGTTTGGAAAAGACCGCGAGGGATGGAGTAGATGTTCTGCTAGAGATAGGCGTTCCAAAGGATATTGCAGCTGCAATCGCAGAAGTTGCAAAGGAAAAAATCAAAATATCCATGGTAAAGATCAGAGGGACTTTGGAGCTTCAGTGCACAAAGCCGAACGGTGCAGCTCTCGTCCGAGAAAGTCTGTTGAGCGCCCGAAAGATCGAAAAGCCCAGAGGGACAGAAGTTCGAGTCTATGTTGTAGCACCGCCTAGATACCGCATCGAAGTCTCGGCTGAGGACTACAAAGAGGCGGAGAGAATCCTGGAGAAGGCTACGGAAACAGCTATAAAACACGTGGCAAAAGCCGGAGGTCAAGGTGTTTTCAAGAGGGAAAAATAGTGGTGTGGCTGCTTAGAAAGTGCGAAGAATGCAAGGAGTACACGTTGAACCAAGAGAAGTGTCCACACTGCCGGGGAAAGGTGCGCATACCTCACCCACCCAAATTTTCCCCTGACGACAAGTACGCAAAATACAGGCTAGCTATGAGGAGTTCAGATTGAGATGAAAAAGACAACCATAAAAGAAAAGATGAAACCAGAATTGAAAGAACCTGTTTTAATAGAGGGACTCCCCGGGTTGGGAATGGTTGGAAAAATAGCCACACGATACTTGATAAAAAAGCTGAAAGCAAAAAAACTTGCAGAGTTGTATTCCCCTCATTTCCCATATTATGTTCTTGTCAACAAAAAGGGAAGCGTCAGGCTCCTACGCGGAGACTTTTACTTTTGCAAAAACGAGACTGGAGAAAACGATCTCATACTTCTAACCGGAGACCACCAAGCGCAAACAATTGAGGGACAATACGATGTGGCCAGCTGCATACTTGACTTCGCTGAAAAATACGGAGTGAAGACAGCCATAACGATTGGAGGATACCGCAAAGAGGCGGAGGAAACTCCAAAAGTGGTAGCGGTTTCCACCAACCCCAAGCTTTTAAAAAAAGCGTTTCAGGCGGAGGCAGTGGCCAGTCCAGCGGGAAACCCAATCGTTGGTACAGCTGGCCTGCTCCTGGGCCTAGCTAGATTCAGAAACATAGATGCACTTTGTCTGCTAGGAGAGACATGTGGCTATCTACGGGATCCCAAGGCGGCGAAAAGCGTTCTCAGTGTCCTACAAAAAATACTGACTCTTAAAGTGGACTTGAGCGGGCTGGAAGGAGAAATCACAAAGTCCAACGAAATAGTTGAGAAAATGCGAGAGATCGAGGAGCGAAGAGAAGCGTACACGCAGAAAATACGTCAAATGGAAGAAGAAAGGATTACCTACATCTCATGAACTGCCCTTTCCAAACTGCTCAACCGGTTTAACTTCCACCTCTTTCGGAGTGAACGACAGTTTCTTGCCGCACTTTGGACATTTACCATCGTGCTCCTGAATGATTTCATCAGGAGGCCTCAAATCCACACTCTCATAGAGGATTGCTCCACACTGTTCACAAATCACCCGCTGGGGCAAGATCTCACATCCCTCAGACGCAAAAATACAATCGTCACAAACTATAAATAACTTCCGTGCACCTTGTGAACGAAAGGAAGAGTCCTTAAATGGAAAAATACACTTTGATTGTCACTGAAAAGCCAGATGCCGCCCAAAGAATAGCGAACGCACTTGATTCTCAGGGAAAACCTGAAAAGATAGACGAGAATGGAGTGCCCTACTTCCTTGCTAACCGAGACCAAAAGCTAGTTGTGGTTCCAGCTCTCGGACACTTATACACGGTTGTGCACCAAAGGGGAAGAAGAAACTACTACCCCGTTTTCAACTTTAAATGGGCACCACGATACTCAGCGGAAAGGAGGGCAAAACAAACCCGCCCATGGATTGAAGTCATTTCAAGGCTGGCAAGCAACGCAGAGAACTTTATCGCTGCCTGCGACTACGACTTAGAAGGAAGCCTCATCGGATACTCCGTACTGAAATACGCATGCGGCGACAAAGAAGGCATCGCAAAAAGAATGAAGTTTTCCACGCTAACGAAAAATGAGTTGGAAAAAGCCTACGAAGAGCCTCTGCCCAGCCTCAATTTTGCCTTGATAGAAGCTGGAAGAACCAGACACGAAGTAGACTGGCTGTACGGCGTAAATCTTTCACGTGCATTGACTTTAGCGGCTAAACGCTGGAGCGGAAGATATGCAACGCTAAGCACTGGAAGAGTGCAAGGACCAACCTTGAAATTCTTGGTGAGGAGAGAAAAGGAAATTCAAAGCTTCGTTCCAACTCCGTACTGGAGCATAAGGTCCGAAGTTGAGATCAAAGGCTCCGCTTACGAGGTGGAATACGAAACAAAAACTTTTAAGAAAAAAGCAGACGCAGACGCTGTGGTAGAGGCATGCAAAGGCAAAACCGGCGAAATAGAAACAATTGAAGTAAGAAAGCTTCGACAAAAACCTCCGATACCATTTGATCTAGGCAAGCTGCAAACCGAGGCATACGGCCTCTTTAGATACACTCCAAGAAGAACCTCGAGCATCGCTCAGCGTCTGTATCTCGAAGCGTTACTCTCGTACCCCAGAACCAGCAGTCAAAAACTGCCTCCGGAAATCGATTACAGAGCGATACTCAAAAGGTTGAGGAAAAAAGCAATCTACAGAAAATTAGCTTCGGACCTTCTAGGAAAGGATGAGTTAAAACCTGTGGAGGGAAAGAAAGAGGACCCTGCCCATCCAGCAATCTATCCAACAGGCAACCTGCCAGAGAGAGAGTTAAGCGAACCTGAAAAGAAGATTTGGGACCTAGTTATCAGACGATTCATGGCTGTTTTCGGCGAACCCGCGATTAAGCAACGCATTAAGGCTTGCATAGTTGTAAATGGTCACCGTTTCTACCTCAGAGGTAGACGAGTCTTGAAGGAAGGGTGGATGCTCTTCTACAAACCCTACATAAGAGCTGAAGAGGTGTTACTTCCTGCCATAAAAGAGGGAGAAAAAATTTCAATGAAGCAGATGATGCGGGAGGACAAGTTCACCAGACCTCCTCCACGCTTCAATCCTAGCAGTTTGCTCCAGAAAATGGAAGAAGAAGGAATTGGGACAAAAGCTACCAGAGCGGACATCATTGAAACGCTTTATGGCAGGGGTTACGTCGCAGATGAAAGAATAGCGGTCACTAATCTAGGATTTGACATTGCCGATATTCTCAGCAAACACTGCCCGAGGGTGACTTCCGTGAAGTTCACTCGAGAACTTGAGGAGAAAATGGATAAGATTCAAACGAACAATGAAGATAGAGTGAACGTGTTAGTTGAAGCTGTTAATCAGCTGAAGCCGGTCCTTGAAGAGCTTAAGGAAAGAGAACAAACCATTGGCCAAGTTCTAAGCCAAGCCATCAAAAAAGCGAGAATGCAGGAACGAATAATCGGCACCTGCCCCAGCTGCAACACTGGCAAATTGATGATCCTGTACTCGCGAAAGACAAGAAAGCGCTTCATCGGCTGCACGAACTACTTCAAAGGCATCTGCACCACCTCGTTCCCGCTTCCTCAACGTGGAACAGTGAAACCGTCGCAAAAGAACTGCAAAGGCTGTGAATGGCCGTTAGTGTTCGTGCGGCTGAAGGGGAGAAGACCTTGGATGCTGTGTTTTAATCCAGACTGCCCCTTAAAAGAAGAGAGGAGGAAACGCGTTGAAATGCAAAGTTTGCGAGAGGGAAGTTGAAAACGAGTACTGCGAGCTCCATGAAAAAGCTTACAGAAACATCTTGAGGGAATACGATGTCTGGAAAAAAGCTTCAGATGTTTCATGGAAGCAATATCTAAGTGAGCTAGTGAAGAACCCCTATACTGGTGTATGGGCAAGAGAGGTTGCCGAATCCTTAGTTTCAGAAACGAGATAAGAACCGGATTTAACCGAGTTTGGTGGCAGTTGGCACTTACCTCTTACTGTATATTCGGTCAATTAGAGGCTTAGGCTTCCATTTCCAACAGCAGTTGTTCCTTTTTGAAACCAAGTCTTTTGTAAAACCGAATAGCAAATATATTCTTCTTTTCAGTCCACACGTGAAGTTCATGGTGTTTTCTCTTTCTGAAAAACCCAATCATCTCTTCAACTAGTTCTGTTCCAATACCTTTGCCTCTCATTTTTTCTTTCACAACAAAATTTTGAATCTGAGCCAAATATGCTCCATGAGAAACGTCTGGGAAAGCCCACATATCGATGAAACCAACAACTTCCTCGTCTATTTCAGCAACCAAACACAAGTAATCCTTGTTTTCTAGCGCTTTTCGGAACATTTCTTTTCTATCACCAACAGAACTTCCCAAAAGTTCTTCACAAAGCGAGTCTATCTTGTTAAAGTCTCCAAAATCTGCCTTGCGAATTTTGATGCTCATCTTTAACCGCCATCAATAAATATGGAATCATATTTATTAA
>CAYGCU010000016.1:0-9640 GCA_964348475.1 uncultured Candidatus Bathyarchaeia archaeon | reverse complement strand
GTTTAGACCCGTACCTAGAAGCCGCAAACAAACTGCAAGCCTACATGAGCGCCTACAGAGAAATCCCTAATGATCAAAACGTAAGGAGTGAACATCTAAGAATTGTAAATATGCTCCGTGAAGAATTAGAGAGCAGCCTAGAGCAATTGTCTAAACACAAGTCCTTGTCGAAAATGTGACATCACAGATCACAACAACCGTGAAAATTCCAAGCCCGCACGAAACGTGTTGCTTGAAACAACATTAAAACGAACAATTTCTAAGGATATCTGACATCTCAGAGTTATAACAGAAACTTTTCTGTTGCCAGAAGCGAAGCTTTCTCACCTACTGTGACGTGTGATGTCACAATATGCCCCGATAAAATCGCCCAGTCTTAGGCGCTGATCGGCTACGCGTAGTTGGGATTACAATTGAAACGCTTAAGAAATGTCTCTATTCCTCATCTATTATGATCTTGAGCTTTCTCTGATGACCATTTCGTTTCGTGACTTGTGATTTCTCATATATCACATGAGATCACATTTAAATCACACCTCGTAAATTATCTTATCGAGATAAAATAACATAGGGGGAGTCTTGGTGTATAGTGATGCCTTCTTAATCGTTACGATCCTTCTATTACTTATAACGATAGGATTCGCCGTCCTGTATTATAGGCGTATAAAGAGGGCTCATGAGATATATGAAGAAGCTAGGGGTACTGTGGGTGACGTTGTAATAAGTTTTAACAGACAGCTACAGAGGCAGGAGAACAGGCTTGGTGATGTCGCCTACAAAACTGAGGTGTTCTCTTCTAGAAGTGAAGACTCTGCAAAGAAGTTGAAGGCGCAAGCCAGACAATTGTCAGACCTCACCGCCAAAGTTGAAACCTTTTCTGGAATTGAGAAAAGAGTGTCGGGCCAAATTGAGGAAATGAGTAAAAAAGTGAACGGTGTGATCGCGAAACAGAAAAGCCTGATGAAAAAGATCGCTGAGGTTCCAGCAGTGCCTGAGGCGAAGATAAAGGCAGCCATCCCGATAAAGAGAGAACGCGCGCTGGCTCCCCTAACAGAAACCGAGCTGAGTGTACTTGAGATTCTCGCCTCCGAGGGCAAGAAAACTGCCCCTGGAATTAGGGAGAGGATAAAACTCACCAGGGAGCACACGGCTCGTTTGATGAAAAAGCTATATGAGAAGGGTTATCTGGAGCGGGACCATGGGAAAATGCCCTACACCTACCGCATCAAGGAGGAGATGCGAAGAATCTTAAAGAAAACAGAAGCCAAGGCTTAACGCAAAATTCGTTGGTTATGTTCCTTTGTAAGCTAAGTCCTCCCCCACCCGGCGAAGCCTTCTCAGCCTTTCGTCCATCTCAGAAAGCGGCTTTGATGGTGGAAGGTCATAATCCACCTTCTCCCGCTCATCGAGGTACTCAGGATAGTGAGTGACTTTTACGGGAACCGCGAATCGAATTTTGGGCTCAGATATGAGCAGTGCCTCCCCCACATCGAGCATCTTTATTTCGGTGTCACTGTACTCTAAGTAAGGCGTGTTTCTTGTAAGGTAGCCCCTGTCTTGGCTCAACTCCGTCTTCATAATAACCTTTGTCCAGAGTTCAGCGAAAACATCAAAATTTATTCGCGAAGGCCTGGGCGTAACAGCGTTCAGCCCAACTCTGTATTTTCGGTACGTTAAGGCTATATCGGAGAAAATGGTCTTGGGCTTGTTGGGATCAAGAAACTCGTGAGCCTCCTCTAGGGTTATGAGAAGAGTAGGAAGTTTTTCCCACTCCTTGTAGTTTTCCTCCCAAATCCTCTTGTAGTGGCGTGCCACACTTGACGCTGTGAGGCATGTGATGTTGTGTTGCTCTTCAGAGCTTATTCCGGATATGTCAATGAGGCAAGTGATTCCTTTGGTGACGTTTTGGATAACGTCGTCAATGAAACTGTACTCGGAAGGTGGAAAGAGCTCTGGTGAAAGATCGGAAAGTTTGTGCATGAGAGCTTCAATCACAACTTTGGACTTGTACCCTGTAATCTTCCCAACCCCGGTGTGTCCCTCCGTTGCGTAAGCCTCAAGTGCACCTTCTATCCAACCCTTGCCCAGCTTCTCATACAGTCTTTTAGCAAGCCTATACTGGGGGAGCCCTATCTCAGGGAAGATTGTTTGAAGTCTGCCAGGGTGGAGGGTTTGAAGCCCTATACGTAGTTTCCCCTCTCTGGCTGAGTAGTAGCGGACCTTACTATGGAAGAGCGGGTGATCCCTCAGGCCCCTTTGAGGCTCTATGCCCTTCCCTGTTAGCAACTGTCCAGCAAAGTCAAAAATGAGACCAACTGTTTTTGGACTGGCATCTATTATTCGCGCGTTTAGCACCAGTTCACAATTTGTCTTTCCTGACCCGGTCATTCCAAACATGCCTATCATCCTTTGAATGGACTCAATGTCTATACCCACAGATCCGAGCAGTCTTTCTCCAGAACGCAGGCGTCCTATCTCCAGCTCACCAGCAAGCTTCAAAGCCGAGCAGTCTTCTGGACTAGCTGTGTGTACTTTGTCTCTATAATCGGGGTTAAAGGTGGGAGAGCGGATTTTGCCAGCTCTTCTCTCTAGGAAAAGGATGCCCTCAACGCTTCTATAACGGGAATATGGACCGAAGGCCTCTTTTCCCTCTGCCTCGCGAAGTTGTTCGCTAATTTCAAGTGTGGACTTGCTCTCAGCGTTCACAACCCTTGCATAGAAGCTCCTCTTACCTGAGTCTATCCTAACTATCTGGCCGAAAGAAAGGTTTGTTCCCTGATTAAGAAAGAAGAAAACTCGATCCCCACGCACCTCACGGACGAACCCCGCTGACTCAGACATGTTCAATCAACTCCCACCTAAAAGGATGTTTAACCCCATGAAGTTCATCTGCAAAGTTGCATGAGAACTCCTCCATGCGGAGTACATATAATAACCCAGCACTGGCAAGCGTCTCCTCGACTTTATCATGATAATAAATAAGCATGGAGTCAGATGGAGCGGAAAAATCATGAGCAAGCCAAAGAGTAACCGGATATCCAAGGCATCTTGGATCTTCAGAGATACAAGTGAGAGGAGAAAGTAGTTCATGTACGTCGCATTCAGTCAAATATTCCATTATGTCACAACGGAAAGCGCGTGGACTCTCTTCACACAGTTTCACAATTGACACGTCACCATACTGGTGTTTATGCATATCTGCTTTTTTAGCGGGATAATAGGTCCAGACATGGTAAGGGGATAGCATGTACGTCGCTGCGATGAGATCATGTCCCTTTTCATCATGAAGCGATGGAGACTGTTTACTTATGGCTAGGAGCTTGATGGCTTTTTTCTTGCATTCCTCATAGAGTTCCACCAAGAACTTCCTTTCCCCGCCAAAGTAGCTAGCTCCATCCAGAAGGAGGTAGTCGCCCTCGCTGGCTTTGTGTAGTAAGTGCAAGGCCATTTTACTCTCTAAATTCAGCCTCCTATCTTGCAGGACTCTGCGACGTACATATGCATCACCAACTACGGTGTGTATCTCTTCTAGGTAGTCCCAATCTACATTCCGATGTTTCACCACGGCGTATGTAGCACGAAGCAAGTAAATTCCCCAGTTGTTTGCTCTTTTTAATGTCCTTGTAGAACAGTCGACGGCTCGGAAATGTACGTCGCAAGTACCTACTCGTCTAATGGGCTTAAACTTTGACTTGTCGAGCCTTTCTGTTATTACGGGCTCCTCTTTCACCTCATGATAACCCACTGCTCGCCCCTTGTCGATGTATTGACTCAGTTTTTTCTTCATCTCATTTAGGTCTTTTTGGATTTTGACGCTCATCAGGCATTCCTTTTACAAGAATTCGGAGAGCAGGTGCTCCAGTCATTTACTGGAATTTCGCTTACTTATTACTTTTGACAAGACTCAATGCATGCTCGGCTGGTTTAGTTGCAATCCTGTAACGTCGACGGTTAGACATCCTACTCTCCGCCAGAATCTTGCGGTCAACCATTCGAGACAGATAGGTTGAGACTGTGCTCAAGCTGATGGGTTTCTTGAACTCCTGCTCATACATAGATTGAACGCCCCTGGACGTAAACCACACGATGGGAAAGTGCTTCTCAACAACTTGACGAACCCTATCAAACTTAGAAAGTTTAGAGGCTGCGTCCCCCCATCCCGGATTCCCCCCGGGCATGCCTCCGAGCAACTCAACAAGATCAAGCAGGCGAACGGCCTTTTCCCTTGTGATATGGCCCTCAAAAGTGATCGTGTAACGGTTCCCGCTTCCATCAAAGACCTCCACCCGCATTTTCCTAGCCGGCATGCCGAACACCTGCTTAACAAGGGCTTTAACAGTTAACAGTTAACAAGTTATAGAGATTTTGGCCCAGAGAAGCTAACAGAAGAAGCGAAAATATGCCCTTAAAGCGAGAAAGAAGACAAACCTGCACTTTTTTTCATCTCACAAACTTCACAGGAGCGCACGTTACGCAAACGCGGGAAGAAGACAGACTGCTCTCTATTTTCCAGTAGAAGACGAGGGGTCATCTCTTTACTCAGAATAAGACACGAAGCAGTCAATTTTAAGAAAGGAAGATGCGAGATGAGTCATTTAGAAGTCAACTTCACAAGTATTCACAAGAAAGTTAAGTTTTTCAACAAGAAAAGCGTTCAGCTCAAAACCTTGTTTCAGCTACTTTATCAACAACCGGGAAGGTGGACTCCGCAGGCCGCAGATCACCCACTTCAATGGAATATTAGAGAAACCATCGCCCCCAACCCCTCGGTTTCCACTGGAACCTTGCACACAATAAAAGCGGAAAAGTCGCGGTCGTTAGCAAAATTTTTTACAAAATGCTCAAAAGGGTTCTATAAGAGCCTTTAAGTAGATACAGGTCGACTAACCCCCGAAGGCCTGTTCCTTATAAAGGAACAAACTAGAAACTGTTTCCCTTCCCCACTGTTCCAAAGGAAATATAGGGGTCTGTGCCTATCAATAGAATTTAGACTTGAAATTGCCTATACTCACACATGTTTTCTGCTAAAATACTATGCAATCGCCTTTTCAACAGTTGCCCTCCATTTCATTTTAGGGTTTTTTGGTACTGCATTTACTTTTTTGTAGGGGAGTTCTTATCTGGCAATTTCAAGTTGAGGCGTTAAATGCATTTTGCGCAACGGAGATCCCTCTCATGAAAGAGCCGAACATGTTGGACAATGTCTTCGAGCGATTCCTGAAGAACACTCGTGTCTTCAAAGACAGAGAGGTGTTGCGGCACGATTACATTCCAGACAATCTTCCTCATCGCGGGGAGCAGATTTGCTGTCTCGGCGAGATTGTTGCGCCTGTTTTGAAGGGTTCCCGATGTTCTAACGTCTTCGTCTACGGGAAGACGGGCACTGGAAAAACGGCTGTCATAAAGTATGTGTTGAATAGACTTGCAGATAAGGCTCGTGAGCTCGGAGCTCCCATGAAGGTTTGTTACGTGAATTGCAGGTGGGCTGGCACGGAGTACAGGGTCTACTCAAACCTGTGTGACGCTATAGGCGTCAAGGTTCCGTTCACCGGCTTGGCTCTTGGGGAGGTTTTTGATCGACTTAAAGCTGGGTTGGATTCGCGGAAACTTCTCTTACTGGTTGTTCTGGACGAGATTGATGCGCTCATAAAGATGCGGGGTGATGTGCTACTTTACGAGTTGACGAGAATAAATGAAGCCCTCCGTTGCAGTAGGGCTACGATTGTGGGGATCTCCAACGACCTTCGGTTCAAGGAGTTTCTGGACCCCCGAGTGTTGAGTTCCCTAAGCGAGGAGGAAATAGTTTTTAAGCCGTATGATGCCGCGGAGCTTCAAGACATTCTCTGGGATCGAGCTCGGGTGGCCTTTTACGATGGTGTGCTGGTTGACGGCGCTGTAGGTTTGTGTGCAGCCTTGGCAGCTGCTGAGCACGGTGACGCTCGACGAGCTTTAGATCTTCTTCGTGTTGCGGGGGAGTTGGTGGAGCGCGAGGGCTCTGAGTCTGTTCTGGAGGAGCACATACGGAGAGCTGAGAAGAGAATTGAGCATGACCGAATTGTGGACGCTTTGAGGAATCTCACCCTTCACTCAAAATTTGTTTTGTGCAGCGTTTACCTTCTCAGGAAAGCCAGGGTCAACTACGCTATCACTGGCGACATCTACAATGTCTACTCTGAACTTTGCGACCAGTCTGGACTCGCACCTCTAACTCAGAGGCGTGTTAGCGGTTTAGTCAATGAATTAGATGTGATCGGGTTGCTTAACTCTCGGGTCGTGAGCATGGGGCGGTATGGGCGCACAAAAAAGATTCGCTTGAGCATAGCGCGTGGTCTTATTAGGGAAGTGTTTGCTACTGATGATAGGCTTGGGCGTCTGATCAGCTATGCGCCTAGATGTTTGGCAGAAATTTCGCGTGGTCGGAGTTGAAGACGGAGGGTTCTCCAGAGAATCTCCAAATTATGGTGGGCAGACGCTGCTTGTTTGCGTTTTGCTACGAGGAGCAGGGATCGATGAGTTTCAAGCAGACACAATAATCGTGGACGGCTTAGACGCCTCCGACAAACTCATCGCGATGCTCCGCCACTGGTCCTTCGACGCGGTTATGCTGGCAGGAGTATCCTTTGCAGGCTTCAACTTGGTGGATCCTACAATGGTTTTTGAAGAGTTTGGTAAACCTGTTGTGGTGATTTCAAGGACAAAACCAGACAATGTTGCGGTGAAAAAAGCCCTGTTCCACCACTTTGAAGATTGGAGGGTTCGCTGGAGGATATTCGAGAAACTTGGCCCCATACACCAAGTTGTTTCGATGCTCGGGGAGCCGCCTCTCTACATAGAAGTCGTGGGCACTACAGCAGACTGGGCGACAAAATTGATTCGTGCTTCTGCCACTTGCTGCAGGATTCCCGAACCCATGCGAGTGGCCAGACTCATCGCGAGAGGGCTTACGCGTAAGGTTTTGCAAAACGGATAGTTGTCGCGCCTAGCGTTTGAAGGTTCACAACTGGAGCTATTCCTGGGGTAGGCTCTAGCCCCATCTTCCTTTGGTACTCGGTTCGACTCTGCCAAGCACCTGAGTTCACCATGAGGATTCCCCGATATGTGTCGTGTTTCATCACGTGCACGTGTCCGGTGTGAAAGATGTCGGGCACTCTTTCTATGACCATGAAGTCTTGTTTTTCCGGAGCTATGGGAGTTTTCTGTCCGTATGCAGGTGCCAGGTGTCTACTTTGCAGAAGAAGTTTCATGGCTTTGTCCGGTGTGTGAAAGCTCACGTTTGGGGCAGCACCAACGATGTCGTCTAGGCTGCGTCCATGGTATAAAAGCAGTTCCACATCGTGGAGACTGACCACAGCGGGGTCTCCGAGGGAGAGCACTTTTCTGGCTTCGTAGAGTGGTTCAGCGTAGTCTCTGGGTATGGCGGGTTGGGGCAAGGCTTTTCTGGAGGCATCGTGGTTTCCGGGTATGATGATTAGTTCGATGTAGTCGGGGATCTGTTCCATGAATTTCGCTACTGCCCGATACTGTTCGTAGATGTCTTTTATCGCCAGTTCCTTTATCTGCTCTGGATAGATGCCTATTCCGTCGACAAGGTCGCCGGCGACAATCACGTATTTAACGTGGCTTGCTGTTTCTCTCAGACTTTTGTTTCCGAACTTTCCGTTGAGCCAGAGCATGAACCGTTGGAGTGCTTCACGCATGAACATCTCACTCCCAACATGCAGGTCCGAGATGAGCGCCGCATAAACTGGTATTGAAGCCTTATGCGGAGTTTTTTGAGGTACGTCGGGTAAGAGGAAATCTTCAGCAATGAGAAGATCGTTTCTTCCCTTGATGACGCTTATGCAGACAACCTGATCTAACAAGAGCGCCTGTGTCTTTTTCATTATTTTTGAAGGCACGAGGACGGTGGCGCTGGCTTCGAAATCGTCAACTCTCAGAAAAATCCTTTGTTTGCGTTCTCTCTTCTCGGTGATCATCCCGATGATCTTAACCTTTGAATTAACCGGAGCCTTAAGCGCCTCTGATATGGTCGTAGCATCCTTGGTGTCCACCCTCTTCCTCAGAAACCGCCGTATTCTTTTGAAGCGGTCTTGAAAATATTCTAGGTACTCCTCCATGGATCCTGTTGTGCATATTTTGTCCGTAGGATCCTCTATCACCTTCATATTTGCATCTACGTCTTTTGCGTACGCGTGAAAAACGGCTTTTCTCGCTTCCATGATGGGCTGAGGTGGAGGTGGCTTCGCTTCTTCCTTTTCAGGGAAAACTTGTTTCATAGCCTCTTCCAGTACAGTGCGGGCGATGAACAACGGTTTCTCTGGGAAAGTTTCAACCCTTTTGATGGCTTCCTCCATCAACTGAACTGGATCTCCATTCTGAGCCATGGTTTCTAGGAAATCGAAGGCGCCTTTTTCAAGTTGGTACCCAGACGATATCGCAAAGGAAATAGCCCTTTGAAGTCTCTCGCTCACAGCTGCAGTCTCCTCCAGTCGCTCTCTGTTGGGACGACAATATACCCTTCTTCTTCATCTCCTATCGATTCTGTTTTTCTCTGTAGGTGAAGGTGTCCCGTTAACGCTGCCGTCACAGCATCAATTTCGTGAGTTGTCAGGATGCGTGTCTTCAGGTCCCCTCCTAAACCTATGCGTAGGAAGACTGTTTGAATTTTTTCCCAGTCTTTTGTGGGCATTTTTAACGCCTTGCGGGTGGATGTTGGGTGGACCTCAATCACATTGAAGCCTCTTCTTGTGATTTCTTGAACCATCCTTATTGCTCTTAGGGTTAGTTTTTCCATGGCTGGAAAACGCGGTGGGAAAACGGGATACCCTCGCTTGTGCATTTCTCTGTCCGCTTTTCTCATGACGCCTTTTTTGGGCAAGCTTAGGGGGGCATCTACCGCAATGAGGTGAGGTCTGCAATCTGTGGAGCGTTTTAAAATCTCTTCATTATTGTACAGTTGATAGGCGGAGATTGCCTTGTTTTTCGGCAGAGCCCATCCAGTTGGGTTTGCCGCTTCTCCCGCCAAATCTGTGCCTACGATGATGGTTTTCTGCATTTCTTGGTTGCCTGCTAGTTTTAATAATATGTAATCTTATTTAGACAAGGGCCTAGGGTGGAGATGTCCCCCGCAACTCCCCCTCTTTTTTTGCTTGCGCGCGCGCATGACATGGACAGTGCCAAAATCTTTCGTAAACGAAAATGACGCCAATATACCCTTAGTCTAAGAATTATATTCTTATTTAGACGAGTACATATTTCTATTGAGGGCTTCATATGGATCTTCGTAAAGTTCAGAGAACCAGTAGTGGAACCTTCTTTGTTTGTTTGCCAAAGGAGTGGGCTGAGCGAAACAGACTCGATCGCGGCTCTGTCGTTGCCCTTTCAGAGACAGCTGATGGGCGGCTCACGATTGACGCAGAGTATGGCGCGAAGTCAATTCCGCAGGTGGCGGTGGTCAAGCCTACTCCTCATCTTGATCGTGATATCATTGAAAAGTATCTTTTGGGCTACGACATCATCCGGGTTGAGGCCAAGGATAGGGTAAGCCTGAGTGTTCGTGAGCGTGTTAAGCGGACGTCGAGTCGATTGGTTGGGTTGGAGATTATTGAGGAAGACCATTCCAGAATTGTTATGCAGTGTC
>CAYGCU010000015.1:0-9834 GCA_964348475.1 uncultured Candidatus Bathyarchaeia archaeon | reverse complement strand
CAGAGACCAGGTCTAGTGAATTTCCATGATGATAAATAAATCAGCGCGTGCGCGCGCGCTTCGGCCAAAAGTGACTTTTGTTAAATACTGTCTATGTAGAATACACTATTACTAAAACACGGTAGGCGGGTCACATGAGTGAGACATGCGGTTCTTTAAGAGGTGTATACACGTTCTCGTCGATAGAAAAGGTTCTGTTTGGCATTGATGCGGTCGCACAGCTTGGTGCCGAAGCTAAGCAGTTAGATGTGGATGAGCACTGCTTGATCATAACTGATGAGGGAGTGGAGAAGGCGGGTCTTGTGGATAAGGCGTCGAGACCTCTGAGGAACGAGGGCTTTGATGTTGAGGTTTATAGTAAGGCTTTGCCTGAGCCCACGGTTGAGTCTGTTCAGGAGGCTGCTGACTACGCCAAGAAGGCTAGGGTTGACTTCGTTGTTGGCCTTGGTGGAGGAAGTAGTATGGATACTGCGAAGGTTGTTGGGAAGGCTTTGACCAATCTTGGTGACATAAGGCAGTATTTTGATGGGGCATGGAAGGAGGCTGGAGTTCCGGTTGTTGCGATTCCGACTACGGCTGGTACTGGGGCGGAGTTTACTTCTGAGTCTGTGGTAAGCTTAGCTGAGGAGAAGGTGAAGTACTGGTTTGATGATGTGCGTGCAAAAGTTGCTATTGTTGATCCGGTGATGACTTTGACTTTGCCTCCTAGGCTTACTGCGGCTACGGGTCTTGACGCGTTGTCTCATGCGGTGGAATCCGCTTTGGCTGTTTATGCTTTTCCGCTTACTCAGGTGCTTGCGTTTGAGTCTATTAGGCTCATTTCGAAGAATCTTTGTAGGGCAACCTTTCATGGCGACGATTTGAAGGCTCGTTATAATATGTCGTTGGCGACTTTGATGGAGGCCTTTTCAGAGGGTAATGCCGGAGATGTGGAGGCACATGCGATTGCGCACACGGTGGGAGCGTTTTATCATATCCATCATGGAATGGCGTGTGGAATTGCGTTGCCGTACGCTATGGAATGGAACTTGCCGGTCAACTTGGATGTGTTGGTTCAGATAGCATGTGCGATGGGCGAAGATGTCGGTGGCTTGTCTAAGCGTGAGGCTGCGTATAGGGGCATTTATGCAGTGAAGAAGCTTCTTGAGGATCTTAATCTTCCAACTTCGCTTGGTATGGTAGAGGGGGCAGATAAGAAAGATCTTGGAGAGATTGTTGAGATACTGGCAGAGAATCCGAGGGCTTATCCGGCTTTCGCAGAGTACTGCAAGAGAAAAATGACGAAAGAAGACGTGAAGAAGTTCTTGGAGAGAATGTGGGAAGGAGAACTCGAAAAACCATAGAAGCTTAATAATGCGCGCGCGCAACGACAGCCTCCGATTCAAACACTACCTCAAAACCAATCGTTTTCCAAGCCTCACAGGAGCAGTCGGACTGGAATCTGTGAGACATGTAATAGAAAAAACCAAGTACCCAACCACCAAGAGCCTACTTTCAAAAAGGGTAGGATGGAAACTAGTGGAAACAGAAGAAAATAAACAAATCAGACTCAACGAGCTACTGAAGAATATATCTTCCAAAACATACGAAAATGTAGAAGAAGTGCTGTCAGAAATAAGGTTCCAAGAAACAGAAGGTTATTAAGACGCCATCAAATCAAACACTGACCATCCCTGAGAACGCTGTAGCAGCTGCGGTAAAAGTTTCTTTCACTTCCTCTTCTGAAGCAACTCCAAGCGCAACCAAGTCCACACAATTCATCTGGACCACAAACCTTAAAGCTTCACGCGGATCGAGATAACCCGCTGCCAAAACCTTCTTCCCCACAACCGGCTTACCAATCCGCTTAATCGCCCCCGCAACTCTCACAGGATCAGCATCCATAAACATACCCAACTTATTGAACGGAAGCATAAGCAAGTCAATGTCCAAACCAGCATTAAGAAGCCAATTTAACGTAGAAAAAGGCTTATGCGTGGCTAAACCAGCAAGACAACCCGCCGCGTGGACACCACTAAGCAATTCCGAAATTCTTCGCGAATCTCTACTATCCGTGATCTCTCCATGCAAAAGCATAGCGACCGTTTTAAACCTCCCGAACTCACGAATGTCGCCCAGAGGATCGTCTGGCCCTATCGTGCCCACCACGGTCAACCTATCTTTCACCTCCCCCTCCACAGTCCTCAACGCGCCAAAAATTGGACGAAAAGGAAGGACTTGAACCCCTGTAACTCCAAAGTCCACAGCCTTTAGAACTATTTTCACAATGCTTTTGGGGTTCCTGTAAAATTGAGAATAGTAAAGGGAAGCTCTGGTTCCAAACTGACCCGATCCAATGAAGGGAGACGTCCCAAGGAGAACTCTTGGGATCCTCGTTTTCCCTATCTGGAACTGAAGTTGCGAGATCAACTGCTTAGGTGCAAGTCTGGGACGAAAAAGCAAACAACAACCTACCCCTGTTTTTCGAGTTCAAGCCTCAAGAGCCGGAAATCATCTTCAAGACCAATCCTATACTTGGCACTATAAAGGGCGGCCGCCGGATGATATGTCGGAATCACAGAGACTCTTAATCCGAGGACATCTGCCTCATACACTTTTCCATGAAGCCTTGTGATGCCCCCAACATCTTTGAAGCCCGCCTTCGAAAGAATGTAGGAAGTGGAGTGCCTGCCCAGAGCCACAATCAAACTCGGCTCAATAATTTGAATTTGTCGATCCAAGAAAGACGTGCACGTTTCCACTTCAGTGGAGAGCGGATCACGATTATCCGGAGGCCTGCACTTCAGGATGTTAGCGATGTAAACTTCGCTGCGGGAGAGCCCTATTCTTGAAAGCATCTCATCAAGTAACTTTCCCGCCGCGCCGACAAAGGGACGCCCCTTAACGTCCTCCCAATACCCAGGCGCCTCTCCAACAAACATCACAATAGCTTTAACGTCGCCCTCGCCTGGAACAGCATTCTGGCGCCCCCTCCATAAACCGCATTTTGTACAAACCACCACCTCAGCCGCAACCTCGTTCATGAGATCTTGCTTAGACATAAAGCTCATATCGCTCGCATACGACACGCTCCCCTACTCACTCTCAATGTCTAATAAACTTTAGCACCATACGGATAGAAACGCATAAGAGCTGGTATAACAGCGTTATAGCCAGAAAAAACTTAACAAGAAATACCTGACTAAAAGTGGCTGGAAAGGAAGTCTTGTTATGTTTGAAAGTGTTAAGGATCTAATTAAAGCTCATGAGGGAATTGAAAGAGAAGTCTATTTAGACTTGGAGAACTCCAGTCCCATACCAATGGAAATAGTCAAGGCAATAATTCCCTACTTCTCTCAGACAGCATACGGCAATCCAACAGTCACCAACAAGCCTGGATGGATGGCCTACGAAATGGTTCTAGAAGCTTCTGAGCAAGTGGCTAACTATATAGGGGCAACTTCAACAGAGGAAATAAACTTCGCTCCGGGCGAAACAGAGTCGAACAATTTGGCTTTGATCGGAACAGCCTTAGCAAACAAAAACAAAGGTAAAAAAATAGTGATTTCACAAATAGAACCCCTTAGCATAGATTTCTCGTCAAAAATTCTTGAAAAGTATGGGTTTAAGGTTGACAAGGTTCCAGTTGATGAGAAAGGTTTCGTGAACCTAGAGAAGCTTTCCGACCTTGTTAACAACAAAACCGTCCTAGTTAGTATAATGCTAGTTAACCATGAAATCGGAACAATTGAGCCTATAAAAGAAGCTGTAGAAACAGTTAAGGAAAAAAACCCCGGCATATTGTTTCATACAGATGCATCAGACGCCTATGGAAAAATCCCAATTAACGTCAAAGAGTTAGGCGTCGACCTAATGACTCTAAGCAGTTACAAAATCCTTGGTCCAAGAGGTATTGGAGCCCTCTACGCTAGAGAGGGAGTAAAGATTGATAGACTCTTGGAAGGACAGATTGGAACACAGAAGCTTTGGCCTGGAGTGGAAAACACACCCCTAATAATGGGTTTCCTCAAAGCGTCAGAGCTTGCCTTCGAAAAATTCGACGAAAACGTTTCAAAAATGAAGAGACTTAGAGATAGGTTGATCAATGGAATTCTCCAGGAAATATCTGAAACACTTTTGAACGGACCAAAGGGAAACAAAAGGGCTCCAGACAACGTGAACATTAGTTTCCTCCACTGCGAAGGCGAATCTTTGACAATTGAACTAAGCTTGAAGGGCGTTTACGTTTCAAGTGGAAGTGCATGTACTAGACGGATTCTGCAGCCCAGCCATGTCTTGACCGCAACCGGAAAGAAGTTTGAGGAGGCCCATGGTAGCATCTTGATGAAGGTCACTAGATACCACACAAAGGAAGACATCGAATACGTTCTGAAAGTGTTTCCAGATGCAGTTAAAAGACTCAGAACAATAAGCCCAACCAAGGAGGATGCCAGATAAAGTGTCTAGAGTCCCCTTACCCTATAGCTCCAAGATACTAAAGCTTTTCAAGAATCCAAAGAACCTGGGCAAGATGAAAGACGCAACTGTTTCAGCCGTAGCTGGAAGCCCAGCATGCGGGGACATGATAGCTGTTTATTTGAAGATAAATAAAGATGAGGTGATAGAGAAAGCAACCTTCGAAAGCTACGGATGTGCAGCTAACATCGCAACAGCAAGCGTTACGACAGAGATTGTTAGGGGAAAGAAAATCGAGGATGCCTGGAAGATTTCTTGGAAGGAAGTTGCAAATGAGGTCGGTGGCTTACCAACTGTAAAGTTTCATTGTGGAATCCTGTCTGTAGGTGCACTTAGAAGAGCCCTCCGAGAATACTATGAGAAGAAAGGTGAAACACCTGTTTGGCTATCCAATAAATTAACCTTTGAAGAAAAGCAGGCTTTAGAAGAAGAAGAGTTGACCAGAGTTCTCTCCAAAAAAATTGGAGCAAAGACAACGGAAACCGCGTAGTGAGAAGCAATTGTTGAATAAATATGTAAGCAGAGTCGAGGAAACCTGTGGAGAAGAAAGAGATTTCGTCGTCATCCTAAAGTATGCCAAAAGAGAAGAGGCAATGAAAAGAATACTCAGCAAATGTAAAATTGAACGCACGCTTTCAGGAGTTTTACAAAAGGGCAGATACAAGAACAAAGAAATTAGCGTTTTTATATCTGGAAAACTCATCCTCAAAGGACTGAAGGAAAAAGAAGATGCGGAAGAACTATTAGAAGAGATCCTTGCTTAGACAAACCTTACACATGAGCCTCCTTGTAAAGCCTCGCCAAAATAAGTTAGAAAGTTTTCTATTTGGCTATCGCTTTAGATACTTCCCCTATGGTGAATATGAGCTTCTCGATCTCTTCCTTGGTGTTGTAGATGTAGACGGATGCTCGGACGCTCCCGGACTTGCGGATGATATGTTTTGTTACAGGGAGGGCGCAGTGATGCCCTGAGCGCGCCATAATGTTCGCTGAGACATCAAGCGCCAGAGCCACATCATGGGGGTTCAAGTCGCCTACGTTAAACGACATGACGCCGATCCTAAATTCTGGTTCTGGGCCGTAAACCTCAACTTTAGGGAGATCCATGAGTCCCCCGTACATTCGCTTTGTTAACGCCTTCTCGTGGCTCTCAATATTCTCCATTCCAATCTCTTTCAAATAGTCAACTGCCGCCCCGAGTCCAATGGCTTCGGCAATACCTGGAGTTCCTGCCTCAAACCTCGTGGGACTCTCCTCTAACTTGTAGTAGTCCATATCCACCTCTGCAATAGTTCCTCCACCGATGCAAAGAGGTTCAATCTCCTCGGTAAGTTCCTGCCGAACGTACAAGACACCCGATCCCGTTGGACCGCACATCTTATGACCACTGAAGGCGAGAAAATCGCATCCCACCTTCTGAACATCCACCTTTATGTGCGGAACCGACTGGGCACCATCGACAAGAACATAGGCACCATGCTCATGCGCAATCTCAATTATTTCTTTGATTGGTACGACCACTCCCAAGACGTTTGAAACGTGGGTCACAGCCACAAGCTTCGTTTTGTCGTCAATAACCTCCTCGAAATCAGCTGGATCTAAGAGTCCTTTCGCAATCGGCTCCTTAGGCCTAACAACTTCTAAAACCGTGCCAAGTCTATTCTTTAGGCGGATCCAGACGATGAAGTTGGAGTGATGTTCAATCAGAGAAGTAACAACCTTGTCTCCCTTCTTCCAGTTTAAGCCGTTGGCGATTAGATTGATTCCCGCAGTAGCATTCCGAGTCATGATTATTTCTGACGCAGACTTTGCGTTGATAAAGTCCGCAACCTTGGCGCGGGCCCGTTCATATTCTTCGCTCGCCTTCTGAGACAAGCGGTGGATGCCTCGCTCCACGTTGGCTCGGTACTGATGGTAAAACTCCAGCATCTTTTCAAGCACGAGCTCCGGGGTGAGGCTGGTCGCGGCGTTGTCCAAATAGACTACTCCTGTTTCCAGTATAGGGAAATCTTTTCTCACATCCTGCACATCAAGCAACACATGTCCTCCCGAAATTCAAACGCGTTTACGAACCAAATGAACTTTATAACACAGTTATAATTCCTCACAATTATAAATTTCTATCCAAAATCTCTAAAACAGCATCCGCTTTCATCATCCACGATAAGTTCTATCAAGACACAAATACGAGATATAGCCCTAACGGTGAAGCCTATTGTCTGTTTCGAGCACACCTATGCGCGCGCGGCACTGGTGTCGGAGGCCTCCGAATCGAGGAGGTCACCGCTACCATGATAGAGGAGTTCGAAACGCATATTGACAGTGGCACACCTTTAAAGGAAGTAATTCTTGTCGGATTTAGGGATGAGCTAACCCGCGCCTTCGGGAGGGTAGCAGGAGAAACCTTCAAGGAACCCCCATGACTCCATCATCTCGTTGTAGGCTGTCGGAAAGGGGGGGCGGCGGCGTCCGTAAATCCGCAAAAGTTGCATGCATGCATGCAAAAGTTGTCGGCACTCGAGTCTAGAACATTCTAATTTCCGACAGTCTTAAATACTGGTTCCACATTCTTCGGTGTAGATAGTGATATTATGTCGGAATTTGACGGCAAGAAACCTAATACTAGAGAGGAATTTATCCGATTGCTGTCGGTTGCGAAGGAGAAAGAGCGGGAGATGAGAAGGGCTGAAAAGCGTAGGTCGACAAAGCCGACGATTTCGGGCACAGCGAAGATACTGAAGGTGCATCGCGATACGTTGTACGAGTGGATGAGAGAGTTTGGTGTTGATTTCAAAGAAGTTGGTAGGAGAGAATTGATGCCTGCGGAGATTATGGAAAAACCTGAGAAGTTCACCTACTTGATAGGTGAGGCGTTGATGGGTGAAGGATCTGAGGTTGCGCATATGGACTTGATAATTGGTGATAAGAACGGTCCGGTGGGAGAGGCTTTCGCTAATGGCCTATCCAACCTTTCTGCAGGTCATACGCCCCTTCTCGCGGTCATCAGACCAAATCTTCCGCCTAAGCCCCATACCCTTTTGGTTCCCAAGGTTACTGTGAAGGATTTAGATCAGGCGGGAAAGATATTTGGTCCTGCTCAAGCTGGAGTGGCTAAGGCGGTAGCTGACGCTGTGGAAGAAGGCATTGTACCAAGGGATAAAATTGAGGACTGGGTGATCATAGCCAGCGTGTTTGTGCACCCGGAGGCGAAGGACTATCGAAGGATTTACCACTATAATTATGGAGCCACCAAGTTGGCTCTGAAAAGGGCTCTAGCCAAGTATCCTTCTCTGGAGAAGATCATGTACGACAAGGACAGAGCCAGACATCCCGTAATGGGATTCAGGGTACCGCGGTTGTGGAGGCCTCCATACCTGCAAATAGCTTTCGACATTCCAAGCCTAGAGAGAACAAAGAAAATCATAAGCGGACTGCCTCAAAGCGACAGGATCATCCTGGAAGTCGGCACGCCCCTGCTCAAGAGGTATGGAACAAATGTGATTCATGATCTGAGGGAGCTGGCAAACAAGGAAGTATTCATTGTGGCGGACCTGAAAACCTTAGATGTCGGAAAGGTAGAGGTTGACTTGGCTTTTGATGAGACAGCGGATGCCGTGGTAGCTTCAGGCCTAGCAGCCACAGCAACACTCAACAAATTCATTTACGAGGCACAGAGGCTGGGAATTTACGCGGTGGTGGACATGATGAACGTGGAAGATCCTCTTCAGAAGCTTCAGTTGCTGAAAAGTTTTCCTGACATTGTTATTTTGCATCGCGCCATAGATGTGGAGAGAAAGACCGGGAAAACTCGCTGGGGACTCATCAAAGAACTTCGGCAAGCCTTTAGGAAGGAAAGGTTTTTGGTGGCGGTTGCAGGTGGGATAACTCCTGAGACCGCACCGGAAGCCTTGGCGCGCGGGGCGGACATCATAATTGTTGGAAGGTACATAACGCAGTCTAAGGACATCGAGCGTTCGGTTAGAGAGTTCTTGGAGTGCACCGCGGAGATGAGGCGGGACATAGACCTACTTAGGGTACACGTGGAATAGCCTCTCCTTTCCTTTGTAGTGTAACGACGCACGCCTTCCGTTAGCTCGTCGACAACTAAAAGCCGTTGAGAGCCACGTTAGGAGAGCGCCAAACCTAAAATTCAGGGATTGCAATGTTATGTGTAGAGGGCGATAGAAGCTGTGAAAAGGGCAGTAACGGTTGCCTCCATCCTCATTGTGTTGCTCGCGACAACAGCGTTCCAGAATCCTGTTGTTGTAAAAGGTGAGAAACAAGACGTAAGCTTCGTTATTCAAGTGACGAGTGCCTTCTCTAACTCGGGCAACGGAACAAGAAACTGGAATCTCACAGACGAAGACAGAACGATCAGCTTATTCACGAATAACACGTGGCAAACAGTCCAGTTGACAAATACCTCGTTCCCCTTAGAAAAAATGGCGGTTGATGAAGACGGGAATCCCACAGCGATTTTGCAGTTTCCACAATCAGAACTGAAACCTGGCGAAAACCTAAGCTACACTGCCACATATCGTGCCTTGTCAAGACCCCGCTCCCTACCAAGCATAGCTGAGGATAAATCAGAAACTCTCGAAGAAATTCCGGACGACTTAAAGGCAAACTATTGCGGAGCAGGAGGGCCCTGGTTAGTCAACGACCAGGAGCTTCAAGAGTTAGCATACAGTATAGGAGAAAATGAAACAAGAGTTCTTACCCTCATTAAGAGGTTTATCATATGGATCAGAGACAACATTGACTACCAGATACACGGGCTCCTTCCCTACTATCCAAATGAGACATACGTTGAGCGCAATGGAGACTGCGACGATCAAGCGAATCTGTTCATCACGCTGTGTCGCATCTACGGAATTCCGTCATTCCTTCAAATTGGTTGCATCTACCTGCCTAAGAAACGGATGAACGAAACATTTTGGCAAGGACATGTGACACTTGTCTATGAACAAATTGGCTGGCATGGATGGGCAATGGTGTATGTTCCGCCGTGGGAGTGGTTACCTGTTGACTTCACATATGTAATCACTGGGCTTGGCGAACCTCTTAACGCAATAAAACAAGCAGCTGTAGTAGCCCTTCAAGAAGTGATTCAATACGTGAACATCACCAAAACGGATTACGTAGCCTCGTACGGAAGGACGAAAGACTTTCTTCAGAAAAACGATTTCTACATTTATGAGCAAAATGAAATGGTTCAAGATGTAAGTCAAGGAGACTTTGGAAATGAAATTGTAGACATATCGTTAAAAGAGGTCCTCATCGTTACAGTTGTAGCCGCCGTCGCCGTTGTAGGGCTTTTCCTATATGTTCGGAAGCTGAAAAGAGAGACTAAGAGAGGTTACTTACCCAGCGAAGAGC
>CAYGCU010000014.1:0-10402 GCA_964348475.1 uncultured Candidatus Bathyarchaeia archaeon | reverse complement strand
AAGCGGCATGTGACTTCATGGGTCCTATGCCTTCAATTAGACTCTTCATGAAGAACCCCACTCTACTCAAACAACTTGTCGATAGAACAGCTGAAGCAACTATTGAGGAAATCAAAGCATATGCCAAAATGGGAGTAGACGGAGTGTGGGCTTGGGAATGGTACACGGGCGAGGTGATATCTCCAGCTCAATTCGAAGCCATCGGAAAGCCCGCTATTGAAAGGTGCATCCGCGCCGCTCAACAGTTGGGATTGAAGTACATTCTCTATCCGACTGGAGTGGGAAAGGACTGGCAGGCTGGTTTTGAGATTATACTTGACATGAAGCCTGACGGAATCCACCTTGAGGAGAGCAAGAAAGGCTTCGACACCGATTTGTCTTGGCAAGCTAACGTCTTGAAGACCAGAGGCCTCCAAGACGAGATTACTCTTTTTGGCAACCTAGATGCCATCAACATAGTGCAGGAAGGAACAAGCGAGGAACTGGAGACAGAGGTTAAGCGACAAATTGATGTAGGCAGGAATGAGTATGGGGGCAGGTTCGTAATGGATGTGGGAAGCCCCATAACGCCCGAGACCTCCCTAGAACGCGTCATAGAGTACATGAACCTCGTCCGCAAACACGGCGGGGAAAGATAGTAACCCAGGCACTATACGCTAGAGTGAGGGTCAATTGCACATACGAAGTGTGTACGTGCGCGAAGAAACGTCAGTTTTTAGATACTAATGAGAAAAAAAGGGGGAGGTTGTTTTAGTGACCTATTACTTTGATTGTGTCTGTGACTTCGAAAGATATTCCATTAGCTTCCCCGGTTATTGCTAGTGTTGCTTCAGCATCTGTAACTCCTTTGGTTTTGAGGAATTCTATTAGAGCTTGTCTATCAAACTTAACCATTAAGTCTGGAATTGCGTCATTGTCGTAGTCTCCAATGACTGATTCGAGTGGTTTATCCACCCAGAATGTGTCAACAGAGACAGTGCCATTTAACACCACAGTGGTTCGGTCAATGTCACTTACATTGCAGCCGTCTGAAACCTCAATGTAGCAGGTAACCCACCTACCCTTACTCTTCAAGTTTAAAGCGTCAGGGTCAACATCGATGGTAGCAGATATCGTTGGTGGCGTTACTGTGACTATCTGGTCGCTCTGGAGCGTATTGTCCTCTAGATCGGTTTCGCCGGGAACCTCGCTCGCCTCCGCAGTTATTGTGTAATTACCTGCAGAAACGAGTGTCGTATTCCATGTAAACGTCAGAGTTGTGTTCTTTCCAGACTCTAAGGTTATGCCTGTCCGTGTCTCGATAGGGGTTGTGTCATAGTAGATGGTAACGTTGAAGGTTTCGCTGAGGTCGCCTTGATTTCCAATAGTCACGTTGATTGTTAATGATTCGCCGACAAGCACCTCTGTTGGCTCTGGTCCGACGTTGATGACGGCCACATCATGGACCGCCACATTGCTGAAGTAGCCGTCGTACACCTCGTGGACGATAACGTTTTCCGAAGAGTCGAGCATTTCGGTGAGGCATAGGTCTAAGGAGGTTTCACCTGTGGATTCGACGGTGAAGTTGATGGTTGCCAGTGTTCCGCTTCCGTTAATCCCCAGAGATCCAGAAGGCACGTTGACAACATACCTTACGTAGCCTAAGGTGTCGTTTGTTTCCTCGTGCAAAATCACTGAGTCGTTTGGGAAGAAGGGGCCCAAGGTGATTTCGGTGGCGGATAGGACAGCTGTGGTGTAGTTGAGGAAGAATTCAAAGCCAGCGAGGTCGGTGACGTCATTGACGTTTATGTTGATAGTGAAGTTAGAGCCGGACACCAAGCCCGTGTCTATGATACTTGGAGGATCAACGTTAAGTGTAGTGGGATTGGCAGTAACTGAACCCATCGAGGCTGTCATGACCATGATGAGCGAAAGAATAAGAATAGGGGACGTCAAGAATCGGTATTTTCCACGCATTTTGTTTTCCTTTCCTCCATTAGGTAGTACTTCGTTTCATGTGCACACGCAACTATAATCGTTGTTTCAGTTTCGAGAATATTACGAAAATGATACTACATGCGCGCATATGTGCATCAATAAATGGATATAACCATCTAGAAACGCTGGCATTGCATAGAATGTAATTTCTTAAGTTTCATCTAACATAGGCGATACTCATGCATGCGCGCCCAAGTTCTAGTGTTCCAACATGGTGCGGAGGGCGGGATTTTGACACCAATGCGCGCGCGCTCTAACAGGCCAAGCTATGGAGGCAAATCCTTAAAGTATTTTAAAGAGAATCTCTTGAATTCTCCTTCTCCAATAGCAACTATGAAACTTTGAATGTCTTCAATAATGTCTTTCCATTCAGTTTTCATCAGGTTTAAGCTGTTATGATATTCCGTATAGTTTCTGTAAAGAGCGATACGTATTGCATTCATACCCATACCCTCTCCAGCAGACGCAAATATCGTATTCGGAAACCTTGCAGCAAATTCTCTGAGTTTCTCACTTTTTTCAGATAAGAGAATTTCAGGACGAAGTCTAGCGAAGTTTATGACTAATAATTCAAAGCCCATCTTTCTAAAATCAGGAATTATCGTATAGTCCTCAATCATTCCGTTCTTTTCCAGCTTGTGACGGGTTCTGGTGATTGTTGGCTGAGAAACCTTGAGGACTTTGGCAAGCTTTCTGTCGCTTCGTTTTGAATTCTTAAGAAGTTCCCTCAACAATCTTTGAGCTAATTCTTTTCGCATGAAACAACCACTCCCCGCGCGCGCACAGGCATTTCTATCAGTTAATTCCTATGTTGCACTTGCGTTTATAAAAATTGCCACTCTTACAAGATGTGTTATGAATTACTGTAAATAGAGACAAACATCACATAGACCTTCCCCGCGCGCGCAAACCACAGTAGAATTCAGTTACTGCTTATCATTCCCCTCAATCTTTTGTTACTCTTCTCAATATCACACTTCCAGGTGCCATCTTTAAAAGGTTCGTGTGGTACCCCTCCTCTTTTGTGCGGGATGAGAGTCAAGACTACGTGGAAAAAATTCTTAATTAGATGCATTTCGGCTAGAAGGTTCAGCGAGTTGATGAATTCCGGAAATTCTGCCTTTGGGATATACGTATTAGTTATTAGAGTATTTTCTCCAAGAACTTTTGCGTAGCTCAGTATGAAGGGCTTATTACCGAGAGAATTAGTGAACTTGGCAAGAGCCTGCTCATCTGCAAACTCTATTATAAAGGTACACACGTCGCAAATTTGGTATGGGTATAGATAAAAATGTATCATATGATCAACGATAAGGTTTCGCTCAATTAGATGTTTGTAGTATCGGTATGCTACGGTTCGCGGCGACATGCCAGTAACCTTTGCTAGTTCTCTAAACGTAATCACTCCATTTTTCTCTAATTGCCTTAGGAGTAGCAAGTCTTTTTCATCAGCTATTGCAGGGTACTCTTTGGGATCCGTCAGGCTTTCAGAGAGATCATCTGACGCCTCTTTAATTTCTTTGATCCATTGTTGCCACTGAAAAATCCATGTTCTCTTTTTGAAATCGTACCAGTCAAAACTAGGATGAACTTCACAGAGATTAGTTGTCCAAAAAAGGAGAAAATGGGAGAGGACTCCAAGGCGTTTGGCCTCGTCGAAGTAGTTCTCAAGCTTCCTTTTGCATTCAACGGGAAATGCGAAAATAGCGTAACAACCATAAAATCTTCCGTGACATTTTGTGAGATACGTCAAATAGCCAAGATTTTCTAAGGCTTTCCACAACGTGTTCCACTGTCCAGGCAAAGTTTCTACAAACACAATAGCCCTCATCAATCCGAGCTTATTGAAGTTCACGCGTGCGTTCACCTCAAGATCCATTTTTTTTATCAACTGCCTAATACGAAACGCCACAGTCGAATTGGGTAAGCCCACCGACTTGGCTATTAACGAAATGTTTCTTGGATCGTGTCTACTAAGCGCTCCTATTATCTCCGCGTTTGTTTCATCCAGCATTTTCATGTACCCAGATACTTTCTTAAGTTCTTCAAGTTGGCTTAAGTCACAGCCCTCCCAGTAGGTATTCTTGTTAACACCTACTATCTTAACCTAGAGCAATTTTTATATTTACTTTTTGTATGGTCTTGAGTTGTCTTGGGGTTCAACGATCGGATCAAAACTGTATGGTCTTGAGTTGTCTTGGGGTTCAACGAGTGCTCTTTTATATGGTCTTGAGTTGTCGGCATGGCACACTGCTATCGTACCTACACCATAAACAAATGAAAGAACCACCAGGCAAACCAAAGCGATGGAAACAAGACGTGTCTTCCTCGACACCTTCACCTCCTTTTTACTGGACAGTTTGTAGTATTTGCATGTCTTTTTTTACAACATTTGTTGTTATTCATATTGTAAAAAAAGCAACGTAATGCGCGCACGAAAGACTAAAAGAAGCAACTTCGTTTTTCTTTTTCCCAGCAAAACTCCATAGGATATTTGCCTTTTTTGCAACAATAAAGACAATCTATTGTAATAACAGCAAATCTTATAAGTTATTAAAATAATAAAACGCAATGCATGCATGCACAAGCGCGCTTCGGAAAGGTTTGGAGAGGTCTTATTTCTGTAAAAACCTGAAAACTCCTTTCTCTTTTCAGCAAGCCTCTTCAAACCCCGAAGAACATGACAAGATGCGCGCGCGGTAACATTTGCCAGTAATTTGGTGTTCGATCTAGAGTTCCAGCACACATCTCCTAAAATTAGCTTTCTTATGCCGAATTATCCTTGAAATGGGCTTATTTTTTGGTGCGGGGGGCGGGATTTGAACCCGCGGAGGCCTGCGCCAGAGGATTTCTCAGCTTCCGCGTCCTTAAGTCCTCCCCCTTCTCCTAGGGGTGTTCACAGCCCACTACTTAGACCTGGCTCGGGTACCCCCGCCACTCACCGTTTCTAGCTATACCAGTAGGGGAGGCTAAAATAATAAATTCTCTGCTAGACTTAAAGACTTAGGATGTTCCGTAGGTTTTAACATCTAGTTCATATTTGGATTCTAACAAAGGTGGAGTATTGAAAACAGGTTTTTTCAGGAAAACTGCTTGCGCCAAAAATGCCAATCGTTTAGAGGACTATAGAGGGTCTATGAAGAGAGAGACTAAACCCAAACATAAGTTTAGAAACGTTTAATAGACCCCAAAGAACCAAAAGAAAAACAGACAAGAAATGCCCAGAGAATTCACCTACCGCGGCTACACCTTTCCACAACTCCAAGCCATGTCCATGGATGAGTTCATCCTTCTGCTTCCATCACGCCGAAGAAGAAGCCTACAAAGAGGACTAACCAGAGAACAACGTATTCTTCTAGAAAACATCCGAAAAGCCCAACAAACCCAACAAGAAGATCAAAAAACAGTTGTGAAAACCCATGCCCGAGACATGGTTATCCTCCCAGAAATGGTGGGCGTTACCATCCTTGTCCACAACGGAAAAGGATTTTCACCGGTAGAAGTCTCACCTGAAATGATGGGGCACTATCTGGGCGAATTCGCCATCACCAACAAACCCGTCAAACACGGAACACCAGGCATCGGCGCTTCTAGATCATCCATGTACGTTCCTCTAAAGTAGCCTTCTAGGCCCGATAGGTCGGCTCAGAAGGTTTCCTTTTCTTAACCAGCGGGATTTTAGGCAGAGGAATAGGCGGAGGAATGTTCAGGGTGCGAGTGATAATGACGGATTCTAAGAAAGCAGCGTTAGAGATAGACTGAACAACAATTGACGGAGGAATATGCTTCTCCGTGTATTCATCGTGGATCTTCTTAAGCTCACTCTTCGAGCCCATAACGTGAGCCCTCCCCTTCACACTAATCTGAGCCACGGCTGGAGTGTAATTCACCGTGAAAACAAAGGGAATCTCTAACAAGTTTTCGCGCTTCTTGTTCATCCCCAAAACATTGATGTTGGTAGCTATCCGAATAGGTGGAATGGGCTTCTCAGCATCCCAAAACCGCTCTGCAGAAAGGTTGTATATGAAAACGCGTACCTGAACCGTCTCCTACACTCTCCACACTAAACCTTACAGGCGCCTCAAGATTTAAGCATGCTTCAACCGCTTGCTTCAGCTGGCTTGTAACGGGTGAAGCCGCAGTGCCCACAAGTGTAGCGATCACCGTGATCCGCCATGAAATATCCTGGTCCACACCGCTCGCAGAAGGGAAGCAACCTTTTGAGTTCCTCTCCCTCAACTTTGTAATGATGAAAAACACCCTTCTTTCTCTTCTCAACTTTCTCAGGTTTCTCCACCTTTTCTTCAGCCTTTTCTTCAGGCTTCTCTTCAGGTTTCTCTTCAACCAGTTTTTCAGTCGGTTTTTCAGCTGTTTCTTCACTCATCTAGCTACTCTCCTTTCTCCTCTTCCTTCCCTTTCTTCCGTTCCTCCCGTTCCGTCTCTCCCTCCTCTTTCTCAGCCTTTTCCGAGGGAGCCGGAGGAGCGTTCCTAACAACAATGTGTTCAGGCTCCAGGAGTTTAGCTTGTTCAACAGAATCATAGGCGTTAGCCTCACCCACAGCAATCATGGTTCCAGTTTTTGTCTCCATTTTCCTAATATACACCAGCTCAAGTTTCGTCTTTAACTTGGACGCAAGCTTCTTTTTCACCTCTAAGCGAGGCGGGGTTCCCCCAGTGTCTGCGTGTTCAACCTTAAAGACTATTTCCTTCCTCTTGAGCAGAGGGTTGAATTCTTGCGAAACAATCTTGATTTTCATTGACATCCTTCCACAGAGCTGTTGATGTTGACTCGTATCCCTTACTTTAGCTTTTCGTTACGAAAGTATCGAAGTTTTCTTTGTTTTCCAGTTGCGCGCGCATTCAGTCTGTTTATTGTGACTTCATAAATCAAATAAGCCCTTCTTTTCAACCTCCGCATGCGGACAAGTTTGGGTAGAAAGCCATGAAGCTTCTAAAACTGTCGCCAGCTCTTGCTCTTTTCCTGTTGTCACCTGTCATTGGAGAACTGCTTTCAGGCTCTGCTCCGCCACTAGAGTTCTTCAATCCATTCGGCTTCGCCATGCTCGTATCGCTTTACGGCAGTGGAGCCGTAATTGTAAGGGAATTAAAGGTTCGCTGGAAGAAAGGTATAGGATCAGTATTGTTGCTTGGTGCTGCATATGGCATCTTGGAGGAAGGTCTAATGGTTTGTAGCTTTTTCAATCCTGATTGGCCTGACCTGGGACAGCTAGCTGTGTATGGTAGATGGCTTAGCGTTAACTGGGTTTGGGCTGTGATGCTTACGATTTATCATGCAGTGTACAGCATTGCTATACCCATTGTACTAGTTGAACTGGCTTACCCTGAACATCGCTGTGAAAGCTGGGTGAGCAACAGAATGTTCAAGATAGTTCTTCTGCTTCTTGTAGGCGTTGGTGTCTTTGGCTTCGTGTTGTTTGCTTTCCTTTCAGGTTACTGGCCTCCTCTTCCACAGTTTTTGGTTACAGTTTTGGCGATGATGTTGTTTGGCTATGTAGCCTACAAGCTTCCATCAGAGTGGGGAAGCTATGGTAGAAAGCCTTTGACAAGACTACCTTTAATGTGGACGATTGGCGCTGTTGGAACCTTTGCCTTCTTTTTTGGTTTTTGGTTGATACCTGTCCTGATACCATTATGGCCTATTGGAATACTCTTTGGCCCAGCGCTTATTTGGCTGTACGTAAAGTTGCTCAAAAGCTATGAGTGGAAAGAATCTAGCAGAAAACATCTGTTTGTCTTGGTGAGCGGGGCACTAGCTTTTTTCATGGTTTTTGCGCCTTTACAAGAATTTGATGCGACCAGAACGGACAATCCTGTTGGAATGAGTCTTGTAGGTTTGGCTTTCTTGGCTGGATTGGTTTTGTTGGGAAAGCGTATCTGGGCGGCATCAGGCGAATATTCTTAGCTGCGCGTGCATGCGGTATGAATCAGCATCCACATCATTTCGACTATCGAAATATCCCTTAAAACATCTCAGAAGTCTGTCAAAAGCAGTGGCGCGCGCAGGTGTTGTTATGAGAATAAGGATACCTTCTAAGAGAATGTGTCAGAAGTTCCACTTAACCTACGAATTGAACGGGGCACAGAAAGGAGTAGATGTTCTAACCGAATACTATGGAATAGGAAGGATGAAAATATCAGTAGATGGTAGGAGAGTAAGGAACGGATATGAAGCTCAATACTTCGAAGATCATGCTTGGTTCACTAAGAGAGGGTTGAATAAGCGGAATGTTATACATGAGCTGTATCATCATATCGTAGAAGTCAAGGAATTGGATATGTCTATGAGAAAAGAAGAAAAGGAAGCTAATCTGTTTGTCCGAGAAGTAATTAAGAAGCGATTCTTATAGCCCAAACAAGTGTCAGCATAAATTACCTCATGCGCGCTACATGTGTTTGGGAAGTTTAATTTATGTTTTATCAGCTTCTATAGCAATGGAGACTAGTGGAGACAAAGAGTATGGCGGAGGCTGGTGAACAGGAAATCTTGGCCGAAATCCGTACTTTGTTAGCTTTGGAGAGAAATTATCTGGCAGAGGAAAGGACAGCACTCGCTGAATTTCGAACAGGATTGGCGCTTACTGTGATAGGACCCACTGCGAGCACTGTCGTTGCGTATATTTTTTCGGTCATTCCGATAGAGAAAGTCCTTCTCGTGGAACTGCTAAACTTCACATTTTTCAGTATTCTCACAATCGTAGGAATCTGGACAAGCCTTCGCTCACAATCTACATTGAAAAAGATTAGGAAGAAGAAAGAAATCATAAAGGATCGTGAAGCTGCATTAATCAAAAGCTCCAGAGCTATTCATGATCTTCTGCGCGACTGTATAGACCTTGACGCCGACTAGAAAACACGTTCCAAACTTGCATGCGCGCGCAAGTCTTACACCTTTCCTATGAGTAGTTATTATGAGTTTTTATATGCGAGAAATGTACACTGAAATTTTTTCTCTTCCTCAATCATCTAGCTGCTTTGCAACTGATGCCATCATAGAATAGTTTTCGATACTTTTCCTTCCTATACTTTAGCTTTTCGAAAACGCCTCCATCGTTTCCACGATCCGGCGTATCATTCTCTTCGTCTGTTCCGTAACCTTCACTACAACAATCCCTTCATGTGGCTGCCCATAAACCACAAGAGAATTTTCGGGTGCACACAGCACCGCCACCAAAGTAAGGAGGTCCTCTTCGCCATCGACCACCACTTTCGTTCGCTGCACCTGTCTCAACGCCTCCTGCATTATAGACCACGCCTGGTCGGTTAGGGTTCCTGGAGGGTTTTTAAGACGAAAAATTTTATCGGCTTCTAGGAAGACAGGCGCGATGGCTTTTCTCATAACCTTGTTGTCCACGATCATAACCTGAGGGGAAATGCCGTGTTTTGCCATGCTTTCGGAAACGATGTCACCCACCGAAATGATTTTTGAAGGCTTTTCCCTGTCCAACAATTCTACCAGTTTTTTCATTGTGTCATCAGGCGTGCCTCGAATCAAAAGTCCCAACGGAGACTTCAACTTCTCGCGTAGCGTAGGCGTAAGACGGCGTATTTTTATCACCGAACACGCAGCGCGTAACGTCCTTTTTCCTTTACTTTCATTGTGCGGGCTACAGCTGAACCGTTGGGGTCGAAGATAATTAGCAAACCGGTGAAGTCATCGCTTAAGCTGGAGGCTTTGCACTTCGGGCAAACGTTTCCGTACGATATTGAGTGGCATTCACGGCAGGCTTTTTCACTCATGCCTTTGGCTCTCCGGCTTCTTCAGGCTTTTGCTTTTCAGCTTCGGCGCTTCTCAATTTTTCTAAGTCCTTCTTGATCCACTCAATCTTTCCTAAGAAAGGCTGCCTCGCGGTTACACCGACCTTTCCAGAGCCTCCACCGCGACCAAGTGAGACAGCGGTTACGCGAACCCTTACGTGATCTCCAGTCGTAAGCTTCTTCCTTGTTTCCTTGCCCATGAGCACTCCCTGTCTTTCATCGTAAGAAATGAAGTCATCTAAAAGCTGGGACACGTGAAGCAACGCGTCCACGGGACCCACCCGAACAAACGCTCCGAAATCAGCTATCTCAACCACCTCTCCTTCAATCACTTCTTGGACAGTAGGACGAAACGTGAGGAGGGAGAACACAGCCCTGTGATAGGTGGCTCCATCCCCCGGAATAATCTTTCCAACCGGAGTGACCTGAATTCTGGTAACGGCAACCACGTAGCCCAGTTCCTCGGCGATCATGCCTTCATATTTCATCCTCAACTGTTCGTAACCCACTGTTTCGATGGGTTCGCCGAACTTTTCCGGAGGTATGCGTATTGTATCCTCCAAATCCACGAGCTTAAACACTGTTCAGTCTCGCCCCACCATTTCCTTCATAAAGGTTGTTAAGACACGGCACCCTATCTCTAAGCGGG
>CAYGCU010000013.1:8548-10604 GCA_964348475.1 uncultured Candidatus Bathyarchaeia archaeon | reverse complement strand
TGGGTAGAGGGAAAAGTATGAACAAGAAGACTTTGCATAAGTTTCAAGAAAAAATGGAACTAACTTATGAGCAATATTTTCGAGATAGATACGGTGAAATAATACATTTGGCAAGAGAGTTAGAGCGGGTTCTGGGTAGAGAGAAAGCTTTCGAAATCATTGGAAAAGCTCGTGAGAAATATATTGTTGAGTTGACAAGGCAGGAAATAGCAGAAAAAGGTCCTATAAAGAATTTTGAGGATTTCAAAGTGATTGAGAAAGACGAGAATGCCTCTCCCTTCTTTTCTCATGTTTTAACCTTTACCTATACCGAGGAAACACCCAAAAAGCTAACACTTCATGTAACAGAATGTTTGAAGGCAAAAATATTCAAAGAAATGAATGCTACAGACCTTGGTTACGTTATGTTCTGTCATCCAGACTTTGCATATGCTCAAGCTTGTCATCCTAAAATTAAGATGAAACGCACAAAAACTTTGATGCAAGGAGACAGATACTGCGACCACACATACTATTGGGAAGAATGAAAACTAACCAGTATACATACAGTATAAGATTGTCTTCATCAAAATATGAATATCAAGCAAGATGAAGTAAACATTAAACCAGATACAGTTTGTTGTTAACCTTCCCCCCAAAATCTCTCTCAGAAGCAATGTTAAAATCTTATACAAGTTCATGTGCATTATGTAAGGGCTAAAATCAACATTCTGAGAATAAGCCTAAATTGGATTCCTCACAACATTTAAAACCTAAATTCTTTTATGTAAGAAAGCTAACTGTTTAAGAATGAGGCTCTGGGCACATGAGAGATAAAACGACGATTCAGATGGCCAACTATTCAACGTTTTTCTTCGCCTACAGCTATAGCTTTCGCTATTTTTGAGGCCCAGTAGCTAAAAAGAATTTTCGCATCAATTTTAGCTTCGTGGGCTTTTGGGGGTTTGGTTAGTTTATGAAACCATTTAATGTAAAGCGCCGCAAACGAATCGTGGTAAAATACGGAGGAGCCAGTTTGGCCGATCATGAACGAATGCTAAGGGCTGTTGATGCTGTTGCCAGAGAAGTCGCAAAAGGTACGCAGATCGCCGTAGTTGTTTCGGCTATGGGAAAAACAACTGATTTGCTTCTTCATGCAGCCAAGAACGCCTCTGGCGGACATGTTGAAAAGGGAGAGTTAGACGAAATCTTAGCAATGGGCGAGAGAACTAGCATCAGAATCGTCACCGCCGCTTTAAAAGCAAAAGGCGTAGAATCACGCTACTTTGATCCGTTGGACCCAGACTGGCCCATCATAACGGATGACAACTTTTCGAACGCAAACCCAATTGAAGAACAATGCAGAAAAAGGATTCAGCAACATGTACTTCCCCTCGTCGAAAAAGGCGTCACCCCCGTTATCGCAGGTTTTGTGGGCAGAACACTTGACGGAGAAATAACCACGATTGGACGGGGAGGAAGCGACGCAACGGCATTCATTCTGGCGAAGGAATTACGAGCAGATGAGGTTGTCTTAGTCATCGACGCTAAGGGAATTATGTCTACCGATCCAAAGATTGTCAAAAATCCTCAAAGACTTCGAGAGATTGATGTGAACACGTTGGTGGGATTGGCTGATTCGGGCACGAAGTTTATCCATAGAAAGGCCTTAAGGTACAAAGACCCGTCAATAGATGCTAGGGTTATCAGTCATATCCATGGCAATTTGAATGCAGATGGCACTCTAATCACTGGAGGTTTGTCAACCGAACTAAATGTCGTCTTAGCGAGTCACTCACCAGCAGTTTCGATAACAGTGGTTGGTCAGAACGTCTCAGAAAAACCTAAGATTCTCCAAGAGCTAACTGAAGTTGTTAAGGCCTTTGCACCGTTGTTAGGTTTGTCTGTTAATCGCAATTCAATAATTCTGTACGTTGCAGAAGAGGGCGATTCAGCTTCTCTCTTAGAAAAAATTCATGAAACTATACTTAAGCATCGGGAAACCATCGCAATGTCCGTCAGGAAGCAGTTAGCCTTTCTCAAAGTCAGCGGTGTAGGATTAGAGGAAACTCCTGGC
>CAYGCU010000013.1:0-8448 GCA_964348475.1 uncultured Candidatus Bathyarchaeia archaeon | reverse complement strand
GAAGCAGTTAGCCTTTCTCAAAGTCAGCGGTGTAGGATTAGAGGAAACTCCTGGCATAATAGGAAAAATATCAGACACCCTACGGCTAAATGAAACAAACATTTTCGGCATCCTGACAATCACATCCAGCATCCTTATCTTTGTGAACTGGAACAGGAGGGAAAAAGCTCTAAAGCTTATCAAAGGCTCTTTACGAGGTGATTAAAATGATGAAAGCAGCAGTCTTGGGCGCAACAGGCTCCGTTGGCCAAATTTTCGTCCAATTGTTGAGTGGACACCCATGGTTCGAGGTCTCGGTTGTAGCAGCTTCTGAGAGAAGCACTGGACTGAAGTATTCAGAGGCAGCGAGGTGGAGACTACTAACTCCAATCCCGGAGAACGTTTCCGACCTAGATGTAGTCGACATAGAGCCTGGGGCCGTTAGAAACATTGAGGATGTTGACGTGGTTTTCTCCGCGCTGCCCGCCGAGGTGGCTGGCAAGGTAGAGGAAAGTTTCGCTGAGGCTGGATACGTCGTGGTTAGCAACGCTTCTTCTCACAGGATGGATCCAGACGTGCCTCTGATAAATCTGGAAGTTAACTGCGATCACGTTTGCCTCATAGACGAACAGCGCAAGAGGAGAAAATGGAGCGGGGCGATTATTACAAACCCGAACTGTAGCGCTACAGTTTTAACTCTTTCTTTAAAACCGATCTACGACGAATTTGGCATTAAGAAAGTGATCGTTTCAACAATGCAGGCCATTTCAGGTGCCGGGTACCCAGGGGTCGCATCCCTCGACATTGTAGACAACGTTATCCCATTCATCAGAAACGAGGAGGAAAAGATGCAGGCCGAAACTTTGAAGGTATTTGGCTCTACTTCAAAACCAGCTGAGTTCAAGATTTCAGCGAGCTGTCACAGAGTTCCAACTTTGGACGGACATATGGAAGCGGTTTTTGTCGAGCCAAAACGTGAAGCAGACCCTGAATCAGTTATGGCCGCGATGGAAAATTTTGTCGGCGAACCACAGAAACTTAGGCTTCCAACAGCGCCAGCGAAACCCGTCGTCGTTAAGAGTGAGGAAGATAGACCGCAAACAAGATTGGACAGAATGGAGGGCGATGGCATGAGTGTCGCCGTGGGCAGAATTAGGAGAGACCCTGTCCTCTTGGGAGTCAAGTATGTTGTTCTGGGCCATAACACCATAAGAGGGGCCGCTGGTTGCGGTGTTCTAAACGCTGAATACTTGAAAGCAAAAAAATACCTTTAGGAGATGCACCTGTTTGAACCCTGGCAAGAAGAGAAGGTTGAAAAGGATTTTCCGCGATGACCAACGAACCGTCATAGTGCCAATGGATCACGGCGTCACCGTCGGCCCCATCAGAGGCCTTGTGAACATGCAAGAGATGATTGACAAGCTGTTAAAGGGAGGAGTTGACGCGGTTGTCGTTCACAGAGGCATAGCAAAAAACGTTGACACCGGACAAGCCGGCTTGATTGTACACTTGTCCGCTAGCACAAAGCTTGGCTCTGATCCTAACTACAAGGTTCAGGTGTGCTCCGTAGAAGAGGCTATAAGAATCGGCGCAGACGCTGTTTCCGTCCACATCAACGTTGGCGCCGAACAGGGAGACAAGATGCTCGTAAAACTGGGCATGGTTGCGGACGACTGCGACCGATACGGCGTGCCCCTGCTAGCCATGATGTACCCAAGAGGCCCAAAGATACAAAGTCAACACGCCGTGGACGTGGTTGCACACGCCGCCCGATTGGGTGCAGAACTGGGCGCCGATGTCATTAAGACCAACTACACAGGCAGCGTCGAAACCTTCAGAGAGGTGGTTGGCGGCTGCCACGTTCCAGTCATAATAGCTGGTGGCCCCAAGGTGGAAACCGTTCGAGAGGTTTTACAGATGGTGCACGACTCGATAAAAGCTGGCGGCAGTGGACTCTCTATTGGTAGAAACGTGTTTCAACATGAAAACCCAACCATGATGGTTAAGGCTCTCTCAGCCATTGTGCATCAAGGCGCTTCGGTTGATAAATCCTTAAGGATTCTTGGTGGTTCTAAGTGAAGGAGCTCTGGATCGAAGTAGACGAATCGGTTCCCGACCGCGTGAAAAACAGTCTACTGAGGTCAGCGGCTCAGGTTTGCGACTTTCTCTTAGTGGGCTCTCTGGATGTAGAAAACGCTAGGAAAACCGGGACTAAAACAGCGGCTAGCTCAGGCGACTGCGACGTCAAGGTATTAGAAATCTTTGATGAAAGCAAGGCTAAGAAGCTGAAAGAGACGGGGAAAACTGTTGCAGTGAAAGTAAGTATACGGGGGAGAGAAGATGAGAAGATTATTGCCAGGGCCGTGGAATCATCATGTGATTACATAATCCTCGACTGTCCCGACTGGAAGGTCATTCCCCTAGAAAACGTAATCGCGATGACACGTGGGAAAGCTAAACTGCTCGCCGGGGTTTCGTGTGCAAAAGACGCTAAGCTCGCCCTAGAGACCCTAGAGCTGGGGGCTGACGGAGTTGTCTTGAAAACCTCCAGCCTCAACGAACTTGCGGAGACAGCGGCTATCACCAAGAAGCAAGCTCTAAAGATTGAGTTGGTGCCCGCCAAAGTCGTGGAACTAAAGCAGATCGGAACCGGAGCCAGAGTCTGCGTTGACACGTGCGACCTGATGAAGTTGGGCGAAGGAATCCTCGTGGGATGTCAATCCTCCGGTTTCTTCCTCGTTCAAGCTGAGGTTTATGAAAGCCCCTATGTGGAAACACGTCCGTTCAGGGTTAACGCGGGAGCCGTATCCCTGTACACTCTTTCCTCACTAAGCAAAACAAGATATCTCTCAGAGCTGAAGGCGGGCGACGATGTTCTCATAGTTGACAGAGAAGGAAAGGTTAGGTCAACGCATGTGGGAAGGGTGAAGATCGAGTGGAGACCAATGTTGCTCATTGAGGCCGAATACGAAGGGAGGAAAATGAAGACAATCGTTCAAAACGCCGAAACCATCAGACTTGTAACCAGAGAGGGCTCCAAGTCGGTTGCTGAACTAAAAGCCGGCGACGAAGTTCTGGTGTACATCACAGAGGAAGGGGGCAGACATTTCGGGATCTTGGTGAAAGAGGAGATGGTAATAGAACGTTGACTATCAGGATCTGCGTCTCAGTCCTTCCCGAAACCGTCGCTGAGGCTTTAGAGCTTGTTGAGAAAGCTGAAAACCACAGAGCGGAACTTGTTGAAGTCAGATTGGACAGCCTTACAGAACACGGTGATTTATCTGACATCGCAGGTTGTAGTAGGGTGCCTCTGATAGCAACGAACCGATCAGCCAAGTGCCACGGCAAATTTCACGGAAGCGAAACCGAGCGCAAACAAATACTGCTGAACGCCGCGGGAAACGGCTTCGAATACGTCGACATAGAGTTGTTCACCTCTAAGCTAGAGAACATTGTTAGTGACGTACATGGAATGGATGCGAAGTCCATAGTGTCCTTCCACGACTTCAACCAAACTCCAAGTTTGCCGCGAATGGAGGAGATTTTCAGAAAGGAAATTGCGAGCGGGGCCGATGTCTGCAAAGTTGTAACCGCGGCCAAGTCGGTTGAGGACAACCTAACCGTTCTAAACTTCGTGTCCAAAGCCTGTAAAAGTGCCAACACGGTTTGCTTCTCCATGGGGGAACTAGGCAAGATTTCCAGACTTCTGTCTCCACTCTTCGGTAGCTTCTTCACGTTTGCGTCTCTGGAGAAGGGGAGAGAAACAGCGTCGGGGCAACTGACCATCCAGGAAATGAGGGTCGCGTACGAGGCTTTGGGGCTAATTTAGAATGGAAATTTCTGGAAGAACAAAGGTTTGCTGCGTTATTGGAAATCCTATAGAACACACCTTGAGCCCTGTGATGCACAACGCAGCCTTTGAAGAGTTGAACCTTGATTTTGTTTATCTAGCCTTCAGGGTTAGAACAGAAGAATTAAGAGACGCGATAGCTGGGGCAAGAAGTTTAGGTATTCACGGGTTAAACGTGACCATGCCCCACAAAACCGCGGTTATGAAACACGTAGACGAATTAAGCTCAACAGCGAGGTCTATCGGCTCAGTTAACACAATCCTCAACGCTGGAGGGAGGCTTGTGGGCTACATGACCGATGGCGTCGGCGCAATGAACGCTCTGAAAGAAAACGGGGTAGATCTAGAGGGAAAGAAGCTGCTTCTGCTTGGAGCCGGTGGCGCGGCAAAAGCCATAGCGTTCCACGTGGCGCAGAAGGCGAAGGAACTTAAGATTCTCAACAGAACCGTCCAGAAAGCTGAGGCGCTTGCAGAAGTTTTAGGTAAAAAATTTAACAAGAAGGTGAGTGGAAACCCGCTTTCATCCGAACTCGTGAAAAAGGAGCTGGAGGACGCGAATATACTCATTAACGCAACCTCTGTAGGAATGCACCCAGACGTTGCCCGAAGCCTGGTGGACCCGAGCTGGCTGAGACCCGACCTATGTGTGATGGACATAATCTACAATCCATTAGAAACCAAGCTCGCAAAGGACGCTAAGTCGGTGGGAGCCAAGGTGGTGAGCGGCATTGAAATGCTGGTATATCAAGGTGTTGCGTCCTTCGAGATATGGACTAGCCATCCTGCTCCAGTCAAGGCCATGAGAGAAGCTGTGTTAAATAAACTTTCGGAGCTGCGTGTCGACCGTTGATGGGAAAAGCCGAAGCGGTGTCTCACGGAGCCGCTACGATCGTGAACGCCATCGCTACTGGCAAGGGAGCAGCTGTCGGAGTGGACCTGTGGACAAGGGCCAAGGTTGAATTAACAGATAAACCATGGATCATCGAGGGCAACATCTTGTCAGATCCAACAGAAGATCCCGTTTTAATTGAAAAAACGGTGGGCAAGGTTTTAGAATACTTCAATCTTGACGAAAAGCTCGGCGCGAAGGTTGAAACACGGTCAAACATCCCCATCGCTAGGGGCTTAAAGAGCAGCAGTGTGGCGGGGAACGCCATAGCTTTGGCAACCGTGGCTGCTTTAGACAAAAGCCTTGACGACTTGACGATCGTAAACTTGGGTGTGGACGCGGCGGTCGAGGCAAAGGTTACGATAACGGGTGCCTTCGACGACGCCTGTGCCTCCTACTTTGGAGGAGTCGTGGTTACCGACAACCTGAAGAGAAAGATTGTGAAGCGTTTTGAAACGGACGAGGACTTATCCGTCTTGTTTTATGTTCCCGCAAAAAAGGTGTACACGAGTGGTTCTGACGTGAAGCGAATGAAGAGGGTAGCACCACTGGTTGAGACGGTCTACAAGGAGGCAGTGAAGGGAAAATACTGGTCAGCCCTAACCCTTAACGGTTTGATCTACTCCTCAGCGTTGGGATACGACCCATCAATAGCCGTGGATGCGTTGATGGCAGGAGCGTTAGCCTCAGGACTGTCCGGCACAGGTCCAGCAGTGACCGCCGTCGTTTCTGATGAGAAAATTGATCGTGTCAAGGGAGCTTGGCAGACGTACGAGGGAGATATTCTGCAGTCTCGCGTGAACCACGAAAAAGCCAGGGTGGTGAGTTGATCAGAGTTGGCGGATGTCTTGGTCAACAGAAGCGAGAGGTTTGGCGGCGAGGTTTACGCCTCTCCGTCCAAGGCTTATACGCACAGGATGATGATTGCCGCGTTGTTGTCAAGGGGAGTCTCAAAAATGCTGACCCCTCTCTCCTCGGACGACACTCAGGCAACGCAGGAGGCCATAGAAGCTTTCGGGGCAGAGATGGAACTAAGGGAAGCCTGTTGGACGATTAAGGGGAAGCTCCCACTTGAAACCCCTAGGAAACCAATAGACTGCGGGGAGTCAGGAGCTACCCTCCGTTTCATGATACCTGTGGCCGCTCTCGCACCTGGACCCTCCACCTTCACGCTCGGCTTGTCCCTTAGTAAAAGGCCTCTGGAGCCCCTTCTCCAGAGCCTCAAACAACTGGGAGCAGAATCCAGTCTTCAGCAAAGCGAAAAAGGTATGATTGTTAGGGTTCATGGTGGAGGGATAAGGGGAGGAAAAGCTTCGATAAGGGGAGATATAAGCTCCCAGTTCATCTCGGGACTACTGTTTGCGTGTCCAAGGGCGGAGGAAAACACCGAGATTACGGTCACTACACCTCTGGAATCCAGAAGCTACGTTGAAATGACTCTCGAGGTTTTGGAAAAACACGTCGTCAAAGTATCCGCGTCAAACGATCTCAGACAACTGAAAGTTTCTCCCAATCAGAACTATAACCCGTGTGATCATAAGGTTCCAGGAGACTTCTCGTCCGCAGCCTTTCTCCTAGCCGCAGCGGCAATAACATCGTCAAAGGTGAAGGTGAAAAACCTTGATCATCGCACGAAGCAGGGAGACAAGGCAATATTAAGCATACTGGAGGAGACGGGTTCAAAGGTGAGAGTTGGAGACGAATACGTCGAGGTTGAAGGTGCGCAACCTAACGCCGTAGATGTGGATTCAAAAGACATACCGGACCTAGTTCCGGTTTGCGCTGCTCTCGCATGCTATTCAAAAGGAACCTTCAAATTGTACAACGCAAGGAGGCTTAGGTACAAGGAATCTGACAGGCTGTCTTCCCTTTACTCTGAGCTGAAGAAAATGGGTGCAGACATCAAGACGGCAGGCGACAGCCTAATCATAAAGGGACCCTGCCCACTGCATGGGGCAACAATCAATCCCCACAACGACCATCGGATCGCGATGGCCTGCGCCGTTGCTGGATTAGGGGCGAGTGGCGAGACGAGAATTCAAAACTTTGAGTGTGTCAGAAAATCTTATCCAAACTTCTTTGATGATTTACGTTCGTTGGGAGCGGATGTTATTGGCGGTTGATTCTGTAGGTAAGGAGTTTGTTGTGACGTGTTTCGGCGAGAGTCACGGCAATTGCGTAGGACTTGTTGTGAACGGCTGTCCGGCTGGTCTCCCACTTTCTAAACGAGACATTCAAGAGGAAGTGGACAAGAGGATTCCCCCCAAACCTGAGATCGTATCTGCCAGAAGAGAAAAAGACATGGTGGAAGTTCTCTCCGGAATCTTCAACGGTTTGACAACGGGCGCTCCCATCTGCGCCCTGGTTTGGAACAAAGAGGTAGTTCCCGGCGAATACGACCAAATCAAGGATACGCCTAGGCCAGGACACGCGGATTACCCTGCTCGAATCAAATACGGAGACTTCAACGACTACCGTGGCGGAGGAAGGTTTTCTGGCAGAATAACCGTAGCGTTTGTGATGGCTGGCGCCATAGCCAAAAAACTCCTAGGTCTTTCTGGCGTCGAGGTTTTGGCTTACGCAGTTGAGATAGGTAAGGTTAAAGTTCAGAAGAAACTTACGATTGAAAAGATTCGCAGGAACACGTACAAAAGTGCGGTTAGGTGCCCTGACCTAGAACGTGCAAAATCCATGGAAGAGGCGATCTTAAAGGCGAAGCGCGAAGGCGACAGCATAGGCGGTGTCGTTGAGTGTGTCGCCCTAGAAGTTCCAGTGGGAATTGGCGAGCCGATATTTGATTCCCTAGACGCTGACATCGCCAAGATGTTGTTTGATGTTCCAGCAGTCAAGGGAGTTGAATTTGGCGCCGGGTTTAAGGTTGCCCAACTGAGGGGATCGGAAAATAACGATGCTTTTGCCATACGAGGCGGAAAGATTGTGACATTAACAAACAACGCAGGCGGCGTTTTAGGTGGGATGTCCTCCGGAATGGCGATAGTGGTTAGAGCCGCCATAAAACCAACTCCCTCCATATCGAAAGAACAAAATAGTGTTGACCTATCAAGAATGGAGGAAACGCTGATTCGAGTTAGGGGCAGACACGACCCGTGCATCGTGCCGAAAGCTGTTCCTGTTATTGAGTCTGCTGTTGCGGTGGTTTTGGCTGATCACATGCTTCGGGCGGGCGTCATACCGAAAGTTTTGCGGGAGAAGAAATAGAATGGAGAGGGTTTCACCGCTAAGAAAGAGAATTGACGAAATTGACGAGCAGATTCTGCGCCTTCTGAAAGAGAGAATGGATGTCTGTGAAAACATTGGAGTGATCAAACGAGAACAAAGAATTCCCGTGAGGGACCGTCAAAGAGAAAACGAGCAGTACACTCGTATTACAGAAATAGCGTCAAAACTGGGACTTAACCCACAAGAAGTTATAGCCGTGTATCAAGAAATAATCGCCATGAGCATACGTGCCCAGGAGCATGAACGTCACAGAACTTAAAGAAGTGGTTAGAGAAAATGCTGTATGAGATACAACAAAGAGCAATGGAACTTGAAAGCGAAGGCAAGAAAATCATAAAGTTAAACGTTGGGGACCCTGACCAGCCAACTCCAAAGGAGATAATCCAAGCAGCCTTTGAAGCCATGAAACAAGGAAAGACCAAATACTCTTTCTACGCCGGTGAGAAAACGCTTAGAGAAAAATTAGCGGACATTCACAACGTTTCCGCAG
>CAYGCU010000012.1:0-10729 GCA_964348475.1 uncultured Candidatus Bathyarchaeia archaeon | reverse complement strand
TAGCGAATTTTGCGGACATTTTGATTCCTCTAAAGTGATGAAGGCGCTTTTTAACGTATTATTGCATTTTTAATATGCCTGAAACATTTGAGTATATATGCGGCAGTATATCCCGGTTTTCTCCGTGTTTTGAGCTTTAAATTCTGCATGCAAAGAGAAGTTGACAGCATTTGCTTTAATAACAAAACTGTGTAAGTTAAACTCAAAAGGACGAAAATCAAAAGGTAGGGCAAGGTGACCACGATGAGTGAAAGAATAAAAGTGATGGGAATATTCGCGATACTGGGGTTCATAGCTGGAGTCATAGCCAACTTCACTTACCACAACGTGCTACCAGTGATCCTTGCAATCTTTCCAGAAATGCTCAGTGTTGAATGGGTTATATCAGGGTTCGCCGGCGCCACTCTAACGATCCTCGTAGTGTTGGTTTGGGCGTACGCAAGCAAACCCTCTGAAGGATAGATCACCCTTCTTTGATCTAGGCTATCCTCTTTTTCACAGTGCTAAGTCTCTAAACTGAACCTCGCGGGACTAAACGCATGCTGTAGAAAACTATCTCTTCCTACATCACGCTCTGAACATGTTCTCCCTCAAACGGTTTCTTCCTTGAGGAACTTTTTCGGGAACCAACTAGTCTAGGGAAAGGACGGGTTAAAAATACTGAAGATTTCTTGAGCGATCTCTCTCATTGCGCGCGCATTTACATGAAATTATTGGAAGGCGAACTTTTTGACGAGAGTTTCTGGATCTAGAAAAGATAGGAAGACGGTTATAGGCGAAGCGAGAAGCCGAGAACCGCCCATTATATTTTAGCTTGGGGGACCAAGCTGCCCTGTGCGTTTTGAGGCTAACGGGGAAGCGAGCCAAGGAAATCGTGACGCTAAAACGTGAGGACGTAGCGGACAAGGGACCATACCTTTCGTTGACGTTCACGGTGGCTAGTGAGCTAGGGAAAGAGAAGCTGAGTACGCACCGAGAGAAAGAAATTCCCCTGTCAGATCTGCTAACCGTTCCTATCCGAAAGTATCAGAAGTGGCTTGACCTGAACGTTGGCCCGACATAGAATGGTTTTTCCCACGAATCAATTACAGCTCCTTCACCGATGACTTCGCGTTTAGCAACCATCATTTAAGTACAAGACAGCTTTTGCGGATAGTTCAACGGTACAACCCTAAAGCTTGGTGTCACCTTTTCAGGGAAACCGTGGGAGCCGATACTGTTAGGAGCGACCCCTCTAAAATGGCTGTGTGGAAGGTTAAGAAGCGGTTGGACCTTGAGAAGACAGCTACGGCTTGGCTTTACATGCACCGTTGGTGCTCAGACGTTATTGAAATGGAGAAACCAGAGAAAACCTAGCGCGCGCGTTTCGAATTTCTGTGGCGTATATGCTGCCACACATCGTGAATCAACGTAATGAAACCAGTTCCAGAAACAGAACTAGTGAGAAAGCCATTGATGTAACCCGTCTTAGGCAAACTGAAATGAAGAATTAATGCCGACACAATCAAGACAGCACCAATATATCCGTGGTGTATCCGCATTTTCATCCCTTCTCGTGTGATCACCGTATTTCTTGACCTTTGCTTATCCACCTTTTTCCAGAATTGTGATGGTCTAGAATATTAGCCTTTTCATACATTCTCTCTTTTCGTACCAAATTATGCGCGCACGATGATCCTTCCATTGATCAACTGAATTTGGCCGTTGGGGTGCTTTGATGTCGTAGTCGTTAATTCCATACATTGTGAGTTTGGCTCTTGATATTGCGTTGCAGGCTTTGTAGTACATAATCAGGAGTTTAGATTCCGCCCTTTTCTTTGTTAAGTTGTGTTTCAACTGCAACTGCATTATTTCTATGTCCAGTTCACGCTTTCTTATGGTTTCCAAAATCTTTCCAGAATCTTCTGACACGCGTTCACATCCAAGTAGAATATTGTGTCGTGTGATTTAATATATCACTTATTTCACGCATCGACATATTTCGAAATTCGATGCATGCGCGCGCATAGGATTAAAATAAATTCGTGAAAAATTGCGTTCTAAATCATTCGTTTTATAAGATCGTTAATGTCCTCTCCTCTATATCCAGTTACGCCACCAGCGGTGTAGCTTCTTTTCACTTTCCCTTTGAAACCCTTCTTTGGCGGGTGGAGGCGAAACACGGGCTTTATGTTGGGAAGACTATTGTATTCAACTTCTGTTTTCTGTACGGCCTCAGCCAAGTCGTCTAAGGATTTGTAGCCCACCTCTCGGATATATTCGTCAGTTAGTTTTTTGTTACCGACAATTCTACCTCTTTCCCTAAGGAGGAGCACTACACTTTCTTTGGAAATCTCGCCCCAAGTTACATAATTTTTCGCCTTATGCAGCATGCCGAGGTAGGATGGGCGGTCGTCAATCAGGGTGGCGTGGCAGTTGCGGGTTAAGTGAAGCATTCGGAGCGTTTCCTCTATTTCCCGGAAAACGTCGCTGACCCCGCGAACTCGGATGACCGCCAAACATCTTCTTTTTCCCTCCATCTACTTCACCCACTCTTCCGGTGTGATAAGGCTGTACGTTTTTCGAAGAGCGTCAAAGACGGCGTAAGCGAAGGAGGGAACAGTCCTCGTAGAACCATAGCTTCTCGTCCAACAATCCTTGACCCCGGCGAGTCCCAAAATGATTTTAACTACCTCGCTTGCAACAACACCCAAGCCACGGGGACCTGGGATGAGCGCAATTTCCACTCCGCCGCACTTACCCCGAACCTCAAAAGGGAGGGAGTGTTGCTTCCCACAAGCACACTCCCAGCTTCCACACCCCCGACGAACAAGCGTTATGTTGAGGCGGGCGTCCATAGCAGCCTTTTCGATGGCAGAGCGCACTTGTCGTGCCTTTCCTGAGCCCAGACCCACATATCCGTCGCGGTTTCCAACAGCCACGATGGCTTTAAATCGAGACTTTTCACCCGCGTCCGTCTGCTTTTGCACCAGGTTTATGTTGATGACTTCTTCTTGGAGGTCTGGGACAAGAACGTCCACTATTCGGGGTTCGCGTATCTTCAACCCTTCTGTAAAGACTTCTTCGATGGAGGAGACGTGGCCTTCAAGGATGAGCTTTCCCAGCTTTGTGCGGGGTTTCCACTCTTCTTCACGGAATGTCACGTTTTCTCCTCCTTAAACGAAGAGATTATCTTTTCCCTTACTAAAGAGAAGTTTTCGGAGAGTTGTTCAGGGCGTAAACTCTTGGACAGGTACTCAGAAAACCTCTTTTGATAAGCTTCTGGATTTGGTGACAATTGTTTTGCGTAATCGGCAACATGTTGTCCACGGATTCTTGTTTGATCCGGCAAAACACCCTCCTTGTGTGGAACCGTAACGCCTACATCGAGAACTCCCTTCAGAGCGGCAAAGACTCGTGCGCCTTGTGAAGGCGACCGCAAGCCTATGTCTAAAACCGCCTTTTTGACGCCGTGGGCAGTCGCTCTGTAACCACACAAGAGTCCGGTTAGATAGGCGGCTGGAACGTTTCCGCATCCTCCCTGCCAGCCGAAGGTTTTTATGAGTTCGCGAGAGTGGGCGGAAACAACAACTTCGTCTCCAGTTGCCTTGGCTCTGACGATCTGGGCTAACATGTGTTTTAGGGTGCCTCGAACCGCTAGCCTAGGCAACCTGGACAGAACGAGAGCTCTTCTTGACCGGTAGTCGGTTTTTCCCTCCCTACGTCTACGGAAGGGAACGCGGTATCTGGGGCCCTTTGCCATCACCCGTTTCCTTCTTTGAGTGTTTAAGCTTGTTTCTTTTTCACTTGTGTGGATGCGATTGACCTTATAAAGTTTCTTGGGTGTCGTTATCCCTTTCTCTACTCCCAATTGAAAAAGGAAAGGGGAATGATTAAAAAGGAGAAAACGGCGACTTATCTTTTCCTCCCTAAACCACGAGTTTCTATATAACGCTCCAAGTCAGCTGTCGATTCAAAAACCCCACTACCCGCCATGTCATAGAGTCGACGATAAACGCTTTTCGTGATAACGCGACTCGCCTTCAACTCACGCAGTTTCCTCCGCAAAGCCCGAATCCTCCTCATCCAAGCCTCCTTCTTAGAAACCCTCGCCCTAGCAGACCCACTCTTCCTCCCCGGTCCTCTCCTCAACCCTTTCTTTTTCTTTTCATGCAAAACCCGTGCCCGAACACGACTCACACCCCTATTAGGACGACGTTGAATAGTGCCCTCATGAATCAATCTTCGAATCTCCTCTCTAGTAATCGCCGCCTCAACATCATCTGTCCGCTCGGGATCGATCCAGACTCGGCCCTCGCCAACCTTCAAAAGCTCGGCGGCTAAGCGACGTTGACTCCTGAGACTCAACTCTCTTCCTCACTCCCCTCGGTGGATTCAGCCTCCTCTTCTTCCTCCGCAAACTCCTCCTCCGCCACTTCTTCAACCACTCTCGGATTAAGAACACGAATCCCCATTTCCTCGGCCCTGGCCAAAATCTCAACCCTCTTCCTCCCTCCAACCGTTCGAGCAATTCTGACGGCCTGCGTTTCGGGGTTAACCCCACCAACGTCGTCTAAATTTCGAACCAGAACCTCAACGTACCCAGAGGGATGTAGCCCCCTCGCTTCTTTAGGACCACGATAACCAATCGCCACGGACTTGGGCCAACCCTTCACTCTCTTACGCATCTTACTGTCCAATCCGCGAGGTCTCCTCCAACTTTTGTCAACTCGCTTGTACCGCCAACTCTCCTGCCGCTTAAAATCAGGCTTCCTGCTCTTAACGCGCTTCCGCACGGCTAAAGCTCGTTCTCTAGCAGACTTTCCCGGCTCTTCCTCTTTCTTCACTCTTCCATCCCTTCGTGCCGCTCATAAACGTAGATGCCGTCGAGAAACACCCGTGGATCCTTGAGTTTAACCTTTGTTGCCCTTTGAATGTTTGCGGCTGTTTGACTGACATCTTCAATGTTGATTCCTTGGACAATCACGTCTTCACCCTTTGCCACAACCTTGGCCTCACCCATTATCTTAGTCAAGCGTGGGCTTCGCTCTCCAGTGAAGTTTTCTATGGCCACCGTTTCTTCTCTAACCTTAACGGATATCGGGAAATGAGAGAACACGATTTTCAGCTTGTAGGTAAAGCCCTTCGTTACACCCGTTATCATGTTTTTAATGTGAGAAGAAACAGTTCCTACCAGAGACGCCTCCTTTTTACGAGGCCAGTTCGTCTGAACCTTAACCAAATTGCCTTCTAGTAAAATAGATACAGGAGCGTGAGAAAAGTCCCGTGTCAACGTCCCCTTTTCGCCAGTAACCGTCACAATCCTTCCCTCCACCCTAACCTCCACACCCTCGGGGACTTCAACTGACTTCACTGCCTCTATGGAGCGCATTTCCAATCACCCTCTAATAGATGAACGCTAGGAGCCGCCCACCAATCTTTTTCTCTTTGGCCTCCCGATGAGACAGCACCCCCTGAGAGGTGGAGATCACGAGGACGCCAATGTTCCTAGATGGAAGAAAATGTTTCTCCCACACCTCAAACCCATCAGCGCTGACAGAAAAGCGAGGCTTTACAGCGCCGCACTTGTTCACCCGCCCCAAGAGCTGCACCTTAAACTTCCCAGAGCGCCCGTCATCCACGAATTCAAATTCACCAATGTAGCCGCTCAACTGCATCACCCTCAAAGCCCTCCCCAAAAGCTTCGAGGCTGGACTGATCACACATTCCGGCCTGTTTCGCATCTCATTATTCATAATAGTCGTCAACCCGTTTGCCAGCGTATCCGTCATTGTCAAACCATAAACCTCCTACTCGTATTTCTCAAAGCCCAGTTTTTTAGCGATTTCCCTAAAGCACTGACGACACAGGTTCAACCCGTATCGGCGAATGATCGGACCATAGGAACCACATCGCCTGCACGCTCGACTACCCTTACCGTACTTTCGCTCCTTCTTCGGTTTCTGTTTCACCAAACTAACTCACCGCTATGTAATTTCCACCTCAAACTCGTCTTTAATCAAAAAGGTTGCCTCATCACGAGTTAACAGATGGCGTAACCCAATCTTAGACCTAGCGTGACGTCGTCGCTTGACGCGGTATCCAGGTCTGCCGAGGGTAACTGAAACGTCCATGCCGTGTATACCAAGCTCTGGCACGTACTTAGTGCCCGGTATTTCAATGTGTTCTTTGATACCAAAGGAGAAGTTGCCGTAACGATCAAAACTATCCTTTGAAAGCTTGTTGTCAACGGCTTGAAAGGCCTTCTTCAGAAAAACTCTTGCCCTTTCCCCTCGAAGAGTTACGAGACAAGCAATGGGCTCGCCCTTCCTGATGCCAAAATCCCGTATAGTCTGTTTGGCTTTTCGCTTGCAAGGTCTCTGTTGCGTTAGTTGTTCCAAGACCTTTGCCGCCCTTTCAAGGGGCTCTCCAGACTTTCCCACAGACATGTTCACGGTCACCTTTTCAATTCTAGGTTTTAGCATAGGATTCTTTTGCCACCTCTCGCGCGTTTCCTCCTCAGACAAATCATGCAACCTCCGGCAAGGATATGTAAGGCTCGGCGTCACCGATGACGAAGACAAAATCTAGGATCGTTTGAAAACGTTTCCCGCTGGCGTCCTCAATGGTGACGAGTTGGTTTCTACGCTTTTGGTCCGGTCTTTCTTCGATAGCTACAATCTTGCCGTGTCTACCTGCGTTCTTACCCCCAATAATTATCGCTGAAGCGCCTTCAGCCAACTTCGTGTGTCCAATAACTTCTTGATCAGGAACACTCATTTTTAAGGCATCCATAGAATGGTAAACGTCTTCCTCAGGTTTTTTAGGGGCTTTCACCCGAATCAACACGTTTCTTCCATCATGAAGATTGAGTTGTATATTTCCTCCCTCGACGACCGTTTTGCTTTCAATTCGACAGAGCTTGAATCCTGACTCCTCCTTTTCGATCGGATGAAGAGTTAATCCCTTTTCACAGGGCATAACTCGATATGTCTTCCCCGCGTCTGGTATGGAGATGACATCCATCAAGCCTGCTGAAAACAGCTCATCCCTCTGAACTTTCCCGTCTACAATTATCTTTTCTTGAGAGATTATTGCCTTGGCTTCCCTCCGTGTCTTGGCTAAACCAAGTACGTCGCGGATGTAAAGCGCAAGTGGTATACAACTGGAGGTGGGGTGAGGCCCCGGCTTGGGTTTAACCGTCCAAGCGAACTCTTTTCGGTGAATGGGCCAGAATTTTGGCGCCGGTTTCCGCTTCAAATGCTTCTTTCCACCTTTTTTCCCCAAATTTACGTTCCTCCAGATTCCGCGGCTGTTTTCCGTGCTCTCTTCCTTCTTTTTCGTTTCCTTTTGGGAGGTTCCGGTTCCGCTTTTTCCACAATCTTTTCCTTGGTTAATTTAACTTTCTCTGCGACGCCGCCCTTCCGCTTCAAAATCTCCCTGCGCCATTTGTCGTCGAGATTGAGACGAGTAATCATAACCTTAGATGGATGAATTGGAATGGGTATGGTGCTTCCATCCACCTTCTCTCGGGTCGCTCCTTCAACAAAGATTCTGTACTCTTTTCGGTCAACCTTAGTGAGCTTCCCCTCAAATCCCTTGTAGTCTCCCCTCATAACCCGAACGGTGTCACCTGTTCTCACTGGAATTGAATTGGTGTTGTGGGACGACTTTAACTCTGGTGAAAGCGATGCTGAAAATCGCCTGTATCGCTTGTGCAGCGGAGCCTGGTACAGTTTTTTTCGCTGTTTTCTGGGTTTAGTTGTTTTCACGTCGTTCGCCTCCTACACAATGATGCTCGAGGCACTTGCTATCCTTGGCCATCGTTCAGCCGCCTCCTTCGCCACAGGTCCTCGAATCTCTGAGCCACGCATTTCACCTTCTGGAGTAATTATTACAGCTGCATTGTCTTCGAATTGAACCCATGTCCCTTCGGCACGTCGATAAGGCTTTCTCTGTCGGACCACGACTGCCTGAAAGATTTTTTTCCTCATGTCAGGTGTTCCTCTCCTTACCGAAACAACGATCATCTCTCCTACAGTCGCTGAGGGGGCGCGCCTAAGTCGCCCCTTGTATCTCATAACTTGAATGATTCTCAACTCTCTAGCCCCTGTGTTGTCGGTGCATTTGACAACGGAACCGACGGGTAGGCCCCTCGAGGTCTTGGGCCTCTGTCCTATCACTCCTCTGGCCATTAGGGCGCGCGTTCTAGCTCTTGCCGCCACCTCGTTTTTCCTCCAATTTTTCCACTACTGAGAAGGAGACGGTTTTGCTTATGGGGCGGCACTCCGCTATCTTCACCCGGTCGCCTTCTTTGGCGCTTATACAGGGCGGGTTGTGGGCGGGTATGTGGCTATGCCTTCGCTCGTAGCGCTTGAACTTCGGCATGTAATTCAGATAATCACGCCGTACAACAGCGGTTTTATCCATCTTGGCGCTGATAACTATTCCTTCCAGCGCGCGTCCTCTGATGGAGAGGGTTCCGTGGAAGGGACAATTTCGATCATCACAGGTTTTTTTTGGTTTTTTCAGCGAAAAAGCGCTCATTCACCATCGTCTCCTGAGTTTCTTCTTAATTCGGTCTTCAGGCCGTCCAACAATGGCTTTTCCGTTGATCTCCACGATTGTTCCGTTGGACATGGTGAAGTGGAAGACAGCCGTGTTCTTTGCAATTGTTTTGCTCTTGTTTTCGTGAGTTATCACGAGGGTGTTGCGGGTTTCGTTGATTACTCTTCCCTCGATGCCCACATAGTTGGGATGGGAACTCTTAACAACCTTGGCGTTTAGTCCAATGAACTCATGTTGGAGGACAGCTGGTGTAGGCTTCACCTTTTCTCCCTCGTTGGGCGGCTCTCTTCGTTTTCGATAGTGAGAACACGGGCAATTGCCTTGCGAAGTTCTCGCACTTGAGAAGGATTCTCTATAGCCCCTCCAGCTTTAACCATCGTTTTCAGTCTTAAGAGTTCGGTTCGCAGTTCCGTGAGCTTTTTTCTTCGGTCCTCAGAAGACATCACTCGGATGTCTTTTGTTCTCAGGATTGGCATATTATTCCTCAGTCTCCTCAGTCTTTGTTTCAGTTATCTCTACTTTTTCAGTGGTTTCAGTCGGTTCAGTGACTTCAGCAGCTTCAGCTACTTCAGCTTCTTCCTCTTTTGGAACTTGTTCAACGATTTGAACTTGATCAGGGAATTTTGCGTCTGGGGGCAGTATTCGCACTTTTACGCCTAAGATACCCGGTTTTAGCTGGGCGTGTAACTCAGCTTTTCTCGTGTATCTAGTAGCGGGGTCTCCGCTTTTCGGTAGATAGCCCGCGCGAAACTTTTCGTATCGAGCTCGATCGGTTCGCAGCTTTCCGCTGATGATGATTTCGGCTCCTAGTGCCCCAGCCTCCATAACTCGGTTTAGTGCCCAATAGCCGGATCTTCGGAAGTGAACGCCCCGCTTCAGGGCTGAGGTTACACGCGCCGCTATAACGTACGCGTTGAGTTCTGGAATTTCGATTTCAGCCACCGAAATCTGTGGGTTCGGCAGCTGAAACTTTTCTTCCAGTTGTTCAGCGAGTTGTCTTATTGTCTCTCCACCTCGTCCGATGACCATGCCTGGCCGCATTGTGTAGACCACTATGTGGGTCCCCAGTGGGGTTTTTGTGATGTCCACGCCGCCGTATCCTGCTCTTTCGAATTCGTTTCGTAGGAACTCATCAATTTCGGCTTTTTTCACAGACTCTTCTATGAAGTGTTTGACCACGGACATTAGGTTTCCTCCATTTGTTCCAGAACCAGCTCTACGTGGCAAAGGGTTTCGAAGCGGGGTGTTGCCCGGCCGAAGGCTCTTGGGATGTACCTCTTAATTTTCATGCCTGGATACGCGGATGCGTGGATGATTCGAAGCCTTTCTATGTCGAGGCCTTTGTATTCGGCGTTTGCCTCAGCATTTTCTAGCACCTCCAAAACTTTTTGAGCTGCTTTGACTGGGTATCTGCCTGCGTAGGCTTTTTGTAGTCCATGTCGGTGTCCCGCCTTTTTTTTGTATCTGCGGAAGGGAACTGGCTTCTTCTTTAAAATGACTTGGCGAAGAAAGTTTCTTGCTCGGTCGAGTTTCATTCCTTTTATGGTGTTGCAAACTTCTCTGGTTGATTTAGGGGATACTCTGAGCTCGCGTCCGCTGGCTTTCGCGGTTTTTTCAGGATCTAGTTCTAGCACCGAGTATCCCCATTCTGGCATCGTGGATTTCTCCAACTGGCAATCAACAAAAAGGCTGGGGGTTTATATGGTTTTCCCAGACTATGGAGATGTTCCCTGCAATTTTCCTCTTTTTCTGTTTTTGTCGCACATGTAACGCATACTCGTTAAAGTGATTTTGGCGCCTTTTCTTTCGTATGATTAGGGGGACTTTCTACAATAGAAATTATTATTATGCACGCGCCTGATTGGAACGATCACCGGTCTCTTTGTATCAAAAAGGGCATGATCATATTTGGATCATATAAGGCGAGGTATATTGAAAAAGGGTAGGGGGGAGGGGGCCTTTCTTTTTTCGGATTGAAAAATTTCGCACGGACTTGATTGTAAAACTCAGGTCGTCATAAACGCTATAAGAAGGGGGCAGGTTAAGGCGAAATCAGCAAAGCGGAATTAAACGTTTAAAAGGCTCCAAAACCAATTCTGGGAGAGGGTTCATCGAGGTCCATCAAATAACGGACGGTGAATGAGATACAATTGGAAATACGGTTCCTCGGAGGTACAAGGGA
>CAYGCU010000011.1:0-11740 GCA_964348475.1 uncultured Candidatus Bathyarchaeia archaeon | reverse complement strand
CAATGACTTTCACTTTTCCTCTGAGACCCTCCTTCTTGAGGGCGTCAATCACCTCGGTCATCTTTGGCATGGTAGTTGTCAAAAGAGCTGACATTCCGATGATGTCTGGGTTTACTTCTTTCACCTTTTCCATGAACTCAGAGGTTGGAGCGTCGCATCCGATGTCGTGTACTTCGAAGCCGTTTGCAGTGAGCATTGCGGCGACGATGCTTTTGCCGATGTCGTGAATGTCTCCCTCGACGGTTCCGATGACGACTTTGCCCGCAACCTTTCTGGAGGCTCCCTTTGCCAACGCGGGCTCCAGTATGGCTAGGGATTCCTTCATTGCTTGAGCTGATATCATCAACATTGGAAGAAAGAGTTCGCCAGCTCCAAATTTTTCTCCAACGATTTTTAGTCCTTCTCCTAATCCCTCTTCAATTGCCTTAAGCGGGTCAGAGCCTGTTTTGAGTACTTCTTTAGAGGCTTCAACTGCTGCCTCAACGTCGTAGTTCATAACAGCCTGCTTAAGTTTCTTCAATATATCCTCTGTCATGGGTTCCCTTCCCCTGAACTTAGATATTAACACTCAATCTTGTTGTTTAAAAACTTTATCGTTTCACAACTTTATCCCACAATCCTTTGCGCGCGCGCATTTCACCCAAAGATCGCTGGGTTTTTCGCTCTGAACACAAGCTCCGCCTGGAATCCGATGACGTCTCGTGTCGGCGAAACGCTGATGAACCAGAGATGAAGGTTTCGGACTTGTACCGCCCGGATTCTCTGGGACTCCAAGACTTCGTTGATGTGTTGCTCCCACCAGAACAAGAAGCCGTTTGGGTCGCGGTTGTACTCCATTTTCGCCGGGGTTTCCCGGGGGTTGATGGTGATTGTGCCTTCGACGATCCAGACTCCGCCGTGCCTGCAAATACTTGTGATGGTGACCGCTTCGATGAAGGGCAACTGAGTGACAACGAAAACTGCTAGCAAGCCGCCAACGAATATTCCTCGAGTAACCATCCGCGCCAAAAATCTCTTCACGATTTTCTATCACCCTAATGTTCAGCGCGCATTTTCTTTTTAAGATTTAGAGATTCGCTTAACCAGACCAAAGCCCAACCGACAAGACCTAGGAAAACCACTTTTGGAAACAGTAGGATCTTAGCTATGACACGCGCGGTTTTCGTCATCTTTAATAGAACTTTTCTACTTTTGTTCTATTTCAATCTTGTTAACAAGCAGATATAGCGCAAAAAAATAGCGCTGCGCGCGCGTTGGTAATCATGCATGCAGAACCAAGTAAAGAGATTCTAATGTGTGCGCGTGCATTCATTGCCGTCGGAGTAACTCTGATATTTCATCCTGATTTGTCAACCTAATGCCTTCTCGTCATCCGGCAAAGTAAAATGACGCAAACAAAGATAAAAATTGATCTGCAAGCGCGCATTGGTCTTGTTCGAACCGAAAACTTCATTCTGCACTCCGACTACTTTACCGTGGTGACTGAATTGGGTATGGGAAAAGGCTCGAAGAAAAAGCCAAAGACAAAGAAAGAAAGAGCGGAGAAAAGAAAAAAGCGCAAGGAGAAACGCTCGAAGAAGTAGCGGCTTGCAGAAGAATAACAGGGTGATTAATCATTCTTGAAGATGGAAACTTAGAATTTGGCACCCAAGAATGGCGTGCGTAGGAAGCGTAATCTTCTGATGGAAAAAAGGAAATGTGTAGAATGCGGTGCCAGCTTGACCGATGAGGATGTGATGAAAATTAAGATTGAGGATGGTTCATGGGCAGACAATACCGCTTCCTATGTGTCCAAGTTGCTTCAAAAGCCAAATGCGTGAACGAGTATCTAGTTAGAGGAAAATGCGCGCGCGAAACGTATCAACTATATCACCATTGTCGTTTGGAGAGAACTTCTACAAGTAAGCCGCAATATATCATTTTTCCAATCAGACAAATCCTAGATTCTTCTACCGAGAATTGGATGTAGTTAAGGTTAATTAGTAACAAGCTTGGAAGTTAATTTAAATATTGAATTGGATTGTTGGAGCGTCTCGTGGTGGCACAGTACGAGGTGAAGATTTTTTTTAAAATCCTTTTCACGGTGCCTCTTATCATTGCAGTTCTTTTTCTTGTTTTTTCATATTTCTTGTCGCTTCCCTTGGGATTGGTGTTGTTCTTTTTCACGTCTACAGGATTAGACGTTAGTAGGCTTTACCTCCTCAAGCTCCCAATTCCACTATTGATAGATCGTGACTTTTCTATCCCCGCGACAATAAATGTCGGGCTAGTTTTCTTGTTTCTTTTGGGCGTGTACGCTCTCTGCTTTGTTAGTGCTTGGATGTCCAGAGAAAGCCTTCACAGTGTAATCAAAAAAGGATTCTCGCGTCCGTTACGCCAACTTTTTAGCAACAACTTGTTCGCTATGCCTACAATAGCGAGCATGTTGTTTGTCGCCTTCATTATAATTCATGTTCTTTTGGGCGTGCCAACGGGTTCCGGTCCCTTTGAGCCTTCTGAAGACCCTCTTCAACCCTTCAAAGACTTCCTTGAAGTAACTTATTCTCCACTGGTTGAAGAAATCGGCTTTCGCTTGATTCCGATTGGCATCTTTCTCGTTGCTTATCTGTTTGTGGTGGGAAGAGAGAAGGTGGCGGAGTTTTCGGGAGGAGAGTTCTTGAGAGTTCTCTTTTTGATTCCGTTTTATCCTGACAAGGCAAAGGAATTGCTTGGTGTGAGGACGGTGACAGAGTTTGGCATTAGAGGCATCAGCTTGGCTGAGTGGATTGTGATCGCCTTCACATCGGTGGCCTTCGGGTTGGTTCATATAGGTGGCGGTTGGGAGGCTGGAAAAAGCATATCAGCGTCTATAAACGGGTTAGCCTTTGGCCTAGTGTACCTGCTCTACGGCGTTCAAGCTCCAATACTTCTTCATTGGTTCTTCAACTATTACATAAGTGGGTATGGCGCCTATGGTCTCGCTTTAGACTTCTATCCGATCATATCTCCAATTTTTCTCTTAATCTTCCTCGGGACATTAGTCTTGGGTGTGCTTGGATGGATAATGTTCACGGCTTTGCTTGGTGCCCGGCTATACAGAAGACGAAAAAGAGTTGTTCCTCCGCAGCCCCTACCCTTGTCACCGCCAACTCCACCCCAACCAATAACCATGGTTTGCCATCAGTGTGGTCGATTATTGTCCGAGAACGCTAAGTTCTGTCCATACTGTGGAAAAGCTATAGAAGAGAAAAAGGAGGAAACTTGACAAGTTTTGCCTAATCTAGCCGGTGCCTCTTAGGATTTCTTTGGAAAGATTCTCGATTTCAACGGTTCTTTGCTCTCTCTTCTTCATGTCCCTTAGAACCACCCTTCCTTCCCTAAGTTCCTCAGGGCCCACAATAACGGAATGCGTCACCTTTCTTCTGTCAGCGTCGGACAAAGCTTTGGAAATTGTGCGCCCCATCACCTCCACCTCAGCGGGTATCTTCGCCTTCCTCAACTTTAGTGAAAGCTCAAAAGCATTTATCCTCAGTTTTTCGCCGACTGGAATTATAATAACCTTGTTTTTCTCCAGAACTTTGCGATATACCCTGTGCTTCTTTATGGCGAGCACTAGGCGATCTATTCCTTGGGCGACTCCAAGTGCGGGGGTTGGTTCTCCACCGAAGATTTCAATCAGCCTATCGTATCGTCCTCCGCCTGTCAGCGCTATCTCAATCTCGGGAACGTAAGATTCAAAAATCAGTCCAGTGTAGTATTCTAGTCCTCGAGCAAATCCTGCGTCTACTAGTGTCTCAAACTTGACACCACTCTCACTAGTCAATTCGAGGATTTCCCGCAGGTTTTCCACGGCGACAACAGCGCTCTCGTAGCCTTCAACAATCTGTTTCGCTTCTCTGACAACCCGGGAAACATCGGTTCCCCTAATCTCGAGAAGCTTTTTCAAGGCTGCTACGCAGCTTTGCGAAGCACCTGACTCCTTAGTTAGAGTTAACGCTTCGTCCCGCCTCTTTTTGTCCAGTAACTGCATAATCGTGTTCTGCTGCTCCTCTGCTACTCCTTCCTGAACCAATATTCCCCGCAGAATTCCCACATGTCCTATCTTGAACCAGTAGTTGCGAAATCCCAGCCTTTCTATCAAGTCGTAGGTGAGCGTGAGGACTTCCGCGTCTGCTTCAGGTTTGCTGGAGCCTATGAGCTCGTAGTTGGCTTGCCAGAACTCTCTGAAGCGTCCGTATTGCGGCTCATCGTAGCGGTAGAGGCTTCCGGCACAAAACAGTTTCATCGGTTTGGGTTCATTTCTCATTTTAGTAGCTACTAGTCTGGCGATGGAGGCGGTGAACTCGGGGCGCAAAGCAACCCTTCGACCGCCCATATCTCTGAAAGTGTACATGCGCTCACGGATTTCCTCACCGGATTTTGCTGCCAATAGATCATAATGTTCCACTAAGGGCGTGATCACCTCTTCGTAGCCGTAGAGCCTAGCGAGGTCTCGCGCAATTACCTCCACGTGCCTCATCTTCTCCGCATCTTTGGGCAGTAAATCCCTCATTCCCCGGATAGTTCTAAACTGCGGCATTCTATCACCTACTAAAGATTCCTGCTACAAGCGCTAGCACACTCATCACCATCCAGACAAATGCCAGTCTCTTAACTCTCCTACAATCTTTTTCATGTTTTTCACTTTAAGGTCAACTGTGAAATGGAGTAGTACACAACCTCTCCTCTTCTGTTTATGACCGCGAGCACCAGTCTCTTCTTCAGGCTTTGAACATACCTAAGGGCTCTTGCCAACTCCTCCACCGAAACCGGTTGACCCTCCTGAATTCCAAATATGAGGTACTTGGCGGTTTCCTTCCCATACTCTCCCCTTTCATACACGCGAAAGTCTATCCCAAGTCCAAAACCCTCCCTAGCCACGTACCCCCGGCTCCTCAAATCCCGATAAATCAGATATTTGACCCAAGCGTCTTTTTCAACCGTTTGAAAACGCTTGAGGAGGTCTTGAAAGCTCACTTCTTTCCCGGTTTTTTCATCCTCAACTTGGAGGATGTCCTTGCCTAGCAGAAACAAAGCCTCATAAAAGGCGAGCACCAGCTTCCCGTTTTCAGACACCCCGTAGCCTCTTGAGGAAAGTCCTTCAATGTCCTCTGGTGAAGAAACCAGAACGCCGTTCTCTCCGAGCGAGGCTCTGATCTTCAACTCGACTTCGTGACCCATCTTAGCCTTGCCCTCCGATTGCTTCAAAGCTTTAGCCTCCAACCACCTACGCTGTCATGCACCGTTCATAATTTAAACTCTCCGAAAAGTCGTTGGTCCCTTGAGTTCGGTTGGGGACAGAACACCAGTTTCACAGATGATGGCGCTCACGTATTTCATCGGGGTAACGTCGAACGCTGGGTTTAGAGCCTTTACTTCTCTAGGAGCAATTCGCTGGGAACAAAAATGCGTGACCTCTTCAGAGCTCCTCTCCTCAACAATTACGTCCTTTGAGGATTGCGACAAATCGAAGGTGGAAGTGGGAGCGGCAACGTAGAACGGAACTCCGTGCTCATGGGCTATAACGGCAATGGAGTACGTTCCAATCTTGTTTACCACGGCGTCTTGAACTATCCTATCAGCTCCCACCACAACTTTGTTCACCAGCCGCTTAGACATTACATAGCCAATCATATTATCTGTGATCAGCGTGACTGGAATGCCATCGCGTTTTAGCTCATATGCTGTAAGTCTGGCACCCTGAAGTTTGGGCCTGGTTTCCGTGGCTATCACTCTGATCTGCTTGCCTTGTTCCCACGCTGCGCGTATAACCCCTAACGCGGTGCCGTAATCCACGGTGGCTAGTCTCCCCGCGTTGCAGTGCGTGAGCACAGTGTCTCCATCGTCAATCAGTTTTGCTCCGTGTCCACCGATCTTGCGGTTAGCTTGAACGTCCTCATCCGCCATCCTCTGAGCCTCGTCGACTACGGCTCTAGTCACGGCCTTTGCACTACCCCGAGTTTCATGTGCTCTTTTGACAACTCTATTCACCGCCCAGAAAAGATTCACGGCCGTCGGCCTCGTTTTCCTCAAAATCTCAGCTGATTGTTCAATTTCTTTTATTAACTCCCTTTTTTCTCTGGCTTTTGAATGGTGAGCCGAGAGAGCTAAGCCATAGGCAGCCGCCACTCCTATGAGCGGGGCTCCCCGTATCTTCATGTCTTTGATTGCGGAGGCCACTTGGCTACAATCTTGCATTTTCAGAAAAGACGTTTCGCCAGGTAGTTTTGTCTGGTCTACTGTGATAACCTTACCGTCTTTCCACTCTATGGTTCTCATGCGCGCCACCGTTGATTTTTTCTATTATTTGTTTACCGATTTTTACTTTGTTGTAAGCCTCATATAGTATTCAGCTTTTATAGCGACTTAAGTACATGATAGCAAGAGGATTCCCATGGAAGTTACAACTCTGTTGATCAAGAACCTTGGGCGAAGGTATTCAAAGATTCTGGGAATCGACCTGAGAAAAGGGGATGACGACGAGATTTTTAAGTGGTTTCTGACCTCGGTTTTGTTCGGCGCTCCCATAAGCGAAACTTCTGTGCTACGAACTTATCGTTGCTTTGAGCGGCGCGGATTGCTAACGCCAGAGAAGATTCTGAAAACAGGCTGGCATGGTCTTGTTGAGATACTTGATGAAGGAGGCTATACCCGATACGACTTCAAAACGAGCGACAAGCTCTTGGAGGTTATGGGCAACCTTATCGCAAAGTATGAGGGAAGCCTGAACCTACTTCACCAGCAAGCCTTGCACTCTTCTGATCTGGAAAAACGCTTGAAGGACTTGGGGAAGGGCATAGGAGAAGTAACCGTGAGCATTTTCCTCAGAGAACTAAGAGGGCTCTGGAAGAAAGCCAACCCAAAACCCACTCCACTGGTTATTCTCGCGGCGAAAAATCTAGAGCTAATAGGAGAGCAAAATCTTGAGAGAGCATTGAGGAAGCTGAAAAGTTTTTGGAGAAAGAACAAAATTGCGAGGAAAACCTTCGCAAACTTTGAAACCGCTTTGCTCAGGCTTGGCAAAGACTTCTGCAGAAAAAAAAGATGTAAAAAATGTATAGTTAGAAGGTACTGTTCGGTTACTGTGCTGACTTAATTCTTGTTACGATCTCGACTAGACATCCCTTTGGCAGTTCTAACTTCTTTTCCCACTCGTCTCCAACAGCGATAAGAGAATAGACTCCAGAAATTTCTGCCCTTGCCCTGCGAACGAGGTTAACAAGGGCAGCTTGGGTTTCCCCGGTCTTTATCATGTCGTCCACGATGAGCACGCTGTCCCTTCTCTTTAGAGCTTCCTTCGGCACGTACAATGTCCTGGTTACGCCGGAGTCCCTCAGCACGTAGGTTTCCTCAAGAAACGATGGAACACCCACCTCTTTATCCCATTTTGCCATAATCATATTGACGCCCAAGGAGTCTGCGACCATGGTTGCCAGGGGTATGCCATCTACTGCGGCGGTCAAGATTTTTGTCACACGTCTTCCAGCGAAGGCTGCGAGGGCGTGGTGTGCGGCTTGTCTGAGTATGTTGAAGTCACCGATGATCCATGTGTTATTGAAATACCCTTGGTCGTTGAACTGTACCATCTTGCGTAGTTCGGTTTCTAGACCAACAAGCTTTTTTAGGGTGCCCCATAGCTGTCGAGCTCTGTCTGTGTTTGGCAAGACGTGGCCCTTAGCGTATCGGCTCAGGACAGTTACAGGCAGGCCGGTTTTGGCGGACAACTCCCGGTATGTGTATCGCTTCTTGGCGGTTCGAAGCAACTCGATGGTCATTAATCGAAGCTTTAGGTCTTCTGCGTGGGTGCTCATGTGTCCATCCCTTTTTTACAGCAATATGGCAAATTCAAATGGTAGTTAGTGTATTGTTTCAAGGCAATTTATAATTTGCGTATACTTTTGTAAAGGTTTTGACCACTTTAGTTCAGTCGCAGTTTTGTCAGCTTCGAGAACTGGTTAGCTTGATGTGTTTTGTTGTGTTTCTTTCTCTCCAGACCTCCTCCATATTCTCCCTCTTTGGGTCCGAAATACCGGCGTCTTACTCCGTAGGAATATAAGATGCTGAGAAAAATTAGTTAAAGAGATAAGGAGGTGTAGCAAAAGTTCTCAAGGATGAAATAGCTTCCTTCATGGGGAGTGAGACTTTAGTGGGCCCGTGGCCTAGTTGGATAAGGCGCCGGCCTTCTATTGTGGATAGAGGAAAGCCGGAGATCCGGGGTTCAAATCCCCGCGGGCCCGCCATTCTAGTCCATGTTTCCCTGTCTGTTTTGCGCGCGCGCATCTAGCGTGTGCACTAAATAGGTATATATGTAGTTTGGTGTGGAAGTTTTGGTGAAAGAACTTTGATACAGTCTTGGCACACCATTAAGTTCTTACTCAAGTCTTTTATGTAGACCCGAATTTATTATGAAAAAAGTATTTGAAAATAATAGGGATGAGTAATGATCGAATACGCTATTGAAACTTCTGAGCTAACTAGAAAGTTTGGAGATCTAGTGGCAGTTGATCATGTGAACTTCAAGGTGAGACAAGGTGAACTTTGGGGGCTTCTGGGTCCGAACGGAGCTGGCAAAACTACGATTGTACGCATGTTGTGTTGTTTGCTTACTCCAACCGAGGGAACGGCGAAGGTTGGGGGATACGACGTTCAAAAGGAGGCGGGTGGGATCAGAAGACTCATGGGCGTTTGCCCTCAAGAAACTACCGTATACGATAGGTTGACTGGAAGAGAGAATGTGAACCTCATTGGAAAAATGCACAAAATGCCGAAAGCGGAGCTTAAGAAGAAAACAGATGAACTGCTTGAAAAGGTAGGGCTGGCTGAGCGAGCTGACGATCAGGTGATAACTTACAGCGGCGGGATGAAGCGCCGTCTAGACCTCATCATGGCGCTGGTACACGACCCTCCAATACTGTTTTTAGACGAGCCTACGTTAGGATTAGACCCTGCAGTGAGAAGGGCTGTTTGGGACTTCATCCGAGAGCTCAAGGAGAGAAAGAAAACTGTCGTAATGACAACCCATTATATGGAGGAGGCAGACGAACTCTGCGACCGCGTTGCTATCATAGATTACGGAAAAATCATCGCACAAGACAGTCCTGAAAACTTGAAGGAGAAGTCTGGCAGAGGCGACGTCATCGAAATGGAATTCAGCGGCTCTGCTGACGCTGCAATAAAGAAGTTGAGGAAATTGAATTTCGTCAAGACAGCGAGTAAGATGGAGAATCATTTGGTGGTGGTTGCCGAGGCAGGAATTTCAAGGCTCGGTGACATAATTGAGACTGCAACCAAAGCAGGAGCAAAAGTTGGCAGAATACGTCATCAGGAAAACACGCTCGAAGACGTCTTTATCCATCTCACCGGCAGGAGGCTAAGATAAATGGCAACCGCAATCGATCTCACCGTTAAGAACTTAAAGGTAATATTACGTGACAAAATGTACTTGTTCTTTCTGTTGGGGTTGCCCATCATGATGATGCTCATGGTTGGCTTAGCGTTTAGAACAGGGGACACGACTTATGCTGTTGGCTACGTGAACAACGACAGCGACCAATTTTCCACACAATTAATTTCAAAACTTGAGGACCCAACTGATTTGCTCGTTGTTCCTCCTTTAGAAGACGTATTAACGATGGTTCAGTACGATGACATCGATTCATTGAAGGATGCATTCCGTCAAGGCAGCATTAAAGGCGGGCTAATCATAGATAGCGGTTTTAATCCAGAGATTGAAAATGAAACAGTAACCTTTTTTGTCGATGAAACCGATTTTTCGGCTTCTTGGACTATCAGATCTACAGTGATGACTGTTTCTCGAATGCTCTTCGGGCCACCACCTACACTGCCAATTGTCGATACAAAACCACCGGACGAGCCGATCGCTGTGGACTTCAACATGATGAATTTCATGGTAGTCGGCACTCTCTCCTACGCCGTGAGCACAATTATTTTCGGCACAGCAGGTTCAATCGCGAAGGAGCGTGACAAAGGAACGTTTTCAAGGCTACGAACCACGCCGATGAGCATAGTGAATTTCTTAGCTGGAGGATTATCCAGCCAACTAATTGTGTCCTTAATACAAACCGCGTTGGTCTTTGGAGTTTCGTACCTCCTAGGATTTAGACCTATGGGCGTCACTGCCATGGACAAGGCGGTAAACATGTTGGCAGCATTTGTTGTAGCCGTCTTATTAGCCGTTGCGTGCGTGGGTGTAGGACTCGTCATAGCGATCTTCGCCAAAAATGAGGATCAAGCGGTCGGCGTCTCATGGTTTCTAATAATCCCCATGATGTTCCTATCCGGAACATGGTTCGAACCCACGGACCCAACCATGGAAATGATTTCATGGGCTTTTCCAACCACATACTCCAACAAAGCGATACGAGGGATCCTAGTACGCGGCGCTTCCCTTGCAAGCATGTCCAACTATCTGATCGGTCTGGCTGTATATGCCGCAATCGTGTTTGCAATAGGCGTGGTTATCTACAGAAAGAAGACGATGTAGAAGCACCTAAAGTGCAAAAACTAATGTACAAGACAGAAACAAGATGTAAGGGGGTACAGGTAGTGGTTTCTGCTTGCGTTCTGATTCGATGCGAAGCCGGCAAAATTCTGGATGTCACCTCCCTCTTAGCGGTTGCCGAAAGAATCAGGGGTTTTAAAGGAGTGAAGACAGCCTTTTCCGTTTTAGGAAGATGGGACGTAGTCGTAGAATTGGAAACTCCAACAATTGAAGCCTTAACAGCCACTGTTCTTAAGATAAACGAGTTGTCCGGCGTCAGAGATACAGAAACAATAGTTGAAGCAAAAGTTAGGTGAAATTCATGATTCAAGCGTGCATGCTGATTGAAGCGTTACAGGGAAAGGTTGAAACCGTGCTCAATAGTGTAAAGAAAATTGAGAGCGTTAGGAAAGCTTTCATGGTCTTTGGCAGATACGATATCGTCGCCTTCATAGAGGCGCGAGACTATGAAGCAGTGCGCAAATTGTCACTTGCAGTTAACGCAATAGAAGGCGTGGAACAAACCGAAACTGTTGTAGAAGCATAGCCATAGAAAATCCGCGCGGACAGGTCAAGTTTTCAGAGTAAGGAATCTACGTATGCCGTGCAGATGTTATGAAGGGGTAACCAGAATGCATAATAACATAGTCTTTTGGAATCGCCCGAAAACATTCTTTTTATTCGATGTAGATGGCGGGGCGATATGGTCTGGCTAGTTCAGCCTTCTTTTTAGGGTCGTGGCGCTGCGGGTCTTCCTCACCGTAAACGTGAATCTTCGCGTTGAACTCTCGTTCGAAGAAGTTTTCCGCCTCTCTGAGCGTCTGACGTTCATCGACACCTCCGATCTTAAGCTGTCTATGCTTTTTGTCGTCGGGCATCTGATTAACTTCATCCACGATTTGGCGGGCGAATCTCGAAACCCTTTTCGCCATCGCCTTTAAGTCTGGATGCGTCATAAGTTCCTTCATTAATCCGCTGAAAGTGATCTTCGCGGAACTCGACTTTTTCAGTGCCATCAAGTAGACATTCCACTTCCAAGGCGTGGCGGAATAGTAACAGATCTTCTTCGGCGTCATTTTTGTTGCCCGAAGTATATTGGAAGTGTCTTCCAGCACGTTTTTAATTAAACTCTCAGCCTCCTCAGCTGTAACATCTACCTTCTTTTTATCGTAAGTCGGCCATTCAGCCAAGGAAACAAAGCCTTCTCTTCCAATTTTTTCC
>CAYGCU010000010.1:0-12252 GCA_964348475.1 uncultured Candidatus Bathyarchaeia archaeon | reverse complement strand
CTGAGGGAAACGTGGAAATGCCTGCGCAAATTCATCTAGTGGCTGTAAGGAAAGATCTCAGGGGAAAAGGTATTGGCAAAGGGTTGATTAAAAAGGCTATCGAACATGCAAGGGCCGTTGGAAGAAAGAAGCTTAAGCTTTTCGCGCGACCTTGGAACGTTGCTATAAGAAAAGTATGTATTGACCTCGGTTTTGTTCCAGAAGCCTATCTAAGACGAGAGTATCTAGACGCGAATCTGATATTATATTCCGTCTTCCTTGAATGAAAGTCGCCAACGCCGAATGCTAACACCGAAATTAGCCTTACTTTAAAATCATTTGCGTGAAACGTTGAGGATTGAACCCTTCTAGGTCTTCATACTTCTGACCAGTTCCAATGAAAACGATGGGCTTTCCGGTCACGTAGGTTACGCTTAAGGCTGCTCCACCCTTCACGTCGGCGTCAACCTTCGTCAGAATTGTTCCGTCAATACCCACGCTTTTGTGGAACTCTTCGGCTTGCATGACAGCGTCGTTCCCCGTGAGGGCATCCACCGTAAGGATGGTTAAGTCTGGGTTGATAACCCGCTTTATCTTAGCCAATTCGTTCATGAGGTTTCTGTCCGTTTGAATACGCCCAGCCGTGTCGATGAGAACGGCGCTTGCTCCGTGAGCCCTAGCGTGGTTTATGGCGTCGTAGGCAACGGCTGCGGGGTCTGCCCCGTACTTGTGCTTGATCATGCGTACGCCTAGTCTCTTGGAGTGTTCCTCCAGCTGCTCAATAGATCCGGCTCGGTAAGTGTCGCTACACGCGAGAATGATCGAATGTCGGTTTTTCATGAGAAGCTGGGCGACCTTAGCTATAGTGGTGGTTTTGCCTGTTCCGTTGATTCCAACAAAAACGATCACGTAGGGCTCGTTTGCACTTCTCTTTTCCTCAACCTTTTCCAGTAAGTCTATTGTTTCGGTGGTGGTTAGGATGGTGAGCAAAATTTCTTGCAGATTCTTTCTCACGATTTCTTTCCGATCTTCTAGTCGCTTCACCTGAACTCCGTCTAACCTTTTTTCTATCTCTTCGCAGATGTGGTCTGCAACAGCCACAGCTACGTCGTTTTCAATTAGGTTTAACCTGAAGTTGGAGAGGATGGGTCGGAGGTTTTCAGCTTTCAGCTCAGTTGTTGCGATCTTATCGACAAGTCCGCTAAGTCCGTGTTTTAGTTTTTCGAACACGTTTCGTTTTCTCCTTTTCCTCGCTTAGTTTCGCTGTCAGCTCCTGAAGCCTTGATCTTCCATCCTGAATTTTGCCTATAACCTGGGTTAGTTGTTGTTGAAGGGTGTTTCTCGTCTTCTCCAACTCGCCTAAGCGTCTTTCAAGGGTTCCTCTTGCTTCTTCCATTGTTCTCTCGGTTGCCACTCCCGCTCCCATGCCCACGATAACCTTGTCGGCGCTCCCCAGCTTCGCCTTTATGTAGGAACCGCCCCCAATGGGAACAAAGAGTGACGAGTTTTCTTTCTCCTTTTCTATTCCCTCCAATGTGACGCTGGCGATCCTGAATTCCGTTAAGGCAGCGTTCACCAAATTTATTCTGGACTGCAGTGCCTCCGCTGTTCCTTCTAGTAGTCGAAGCTCAACAGCCAGTCTGCGGAAGGTTTCTTCTTCACTCGACACCTTCAATTTCTCCCAATGTTAACTTCCGTACCGTGAAGCTTTCAATCTCCTCTGGGGGCACCTCTTCCACCTTTATGATTTTGATTTGAAAGCGTTTTGCCCGGTGTTTACTCCCTACCTCTGTATAGATTTTTTCCACGGCGTCCTCTGGCTTCACTGCCCTAACCTCTTTCCGAAAGCCCGTTTGATAGTTCGGTTTTCTTATCTCTCCTGTCACACGGAAAACCTTGACTTCACTCATTTTCCTTCACCATGTCGAGTGCCTGTCCAATTATGAACAATTCGGGTCCGGTGGTTATATATCCTGCCACCGCTCCGTGCCTGTTTCCAACGAGGCCCGTGGCGACGTAGGGTATTCCGCAATTGACGGTTCCCACGTCCACATGAACTTTCAGCACGTCCTTTAAGAGTTTCTGCTCCTCCTCCCTCAGCAACGGGTGGGTTAACACCCCCTTGTTCGTTGCCGCGGCTAGGGACCCCACGTAGGGCAGTCCCGATATCTCGCCGGGAACTGCCTCGACGCCTAGAACGTCTTCTATTTTCTTCATATCCCTCTCCTTGAGCCGGGGGTCAACAATAGCTCCGTGGTCGTTTGCCAGAATCAGGTTTCCGTAAGCCGTCTTTTTAGTCTCCATAACCGCAATGTTGATGTTTGAGCTTGATTCTATGGCTTGAATTTCTTCCTCGCGCATGAAATGGGGGAGAACTATACCGTTGGAGTTTGCACGAGCCAGTGCTCCTACGAGCACTGAGGCACCGATGGTTGTGCGAATAACCTTTACCTTCAGCCATTCCTCAAGTTTTTTCGCCTTGGTTTCAGAAACCTGTGAGGGAACTATCGCCATGTTGTCGGTGACTAGGGAGTAGACCCCTATGCTCGCGCTGCCGAAGAGGCTGCAAAGGAAGATCGCCAAGAACTAGTCCCCTTCAGCCAAGTAAACAGTTATGACTCCCTCTTTATCCTTAACCGCCCGAACCCTGATTCTCCGCGGCGGTTTTTCGATTCCCCTGCTCCAAATTTTCTCATTAACCTGATTGCTGACCACCAATCTTTCAGTTTCCTCTCCTTCTTCAGCCCCGGTTTTAATTTTCATGTGTCTGTTGATGAATTTTTTGAGGATACGTGTTGCTCTTGGCGCTCGCTTTTTCCGCGGAGAAATCCATGCTCTGCCTAACGGTATTGTGTAAATCTTTTCCTCGACGATTTCTTCCTCTATTTCCTCTCTCTTCGGTTTCTCGACCTCTTCTACAGCTTCTTCTACAACCTCTTCCTCGACAAATTCTTCAGTTTCCTTTGCCTCTTCAATTTCACCAGTCTCTTCTACTTCCACAATATCCTCGGTTTCTTTCAGTTCTTCAGTTTTCTCGGATTCCTCAGCAGTCTGTTTCATTTGCGTCTTCCCCTCAAGCCCTTATCTTTCTTTGTCTCCAGCGCCTTCTTTTCGGGCTGGTCCTAACTCGGCTCGCCGTCTTCGCGATAATCCATGTCGGAACGGGCTTGCTTTCTTTGCCGGCTTTTGCCAACCTGCGTTTTTTCGCAGTGGGTTTGTTTCTTCCCACCCTAAACCCTCCTGATTTTGATATCTCGACGGCGAGACTGCAATTTGATCAGAATGTCTTTTAGTTGTTCATCGGTTACCGGGATGTTTAGCCTGCCTTGTTGTGCAAGCTGGATTAGTTGCAGTTCAAGTTGTTCGGCGAACTCTGGCTTCACCATTTTCAGGTTTGTGAGGCGTTGTCTGGCTTCTGGAGTTAATATCCTGCGAAGGGCTGCTTGCTTCTGCACCTCGATTTGTTGTTCCACCTGGATTCTCTGCTGCTCTTGAGCTAGTCGCCGTTGAAGCTCTAGAAGTCTTCTTTTTCGCAGCTCTTCGATTTCCTCCTCACTCATCTGGCACACCTAGTATTTTCTCAGCTCCGAATGCTTCTTCTCTAGCTTTTTCTTGATCTCGGTTGATAGGCTGTCTAATAGTCGCCTCCCCTGTTTGGTTAGTACTCTCCCGCTGTTTGTTGAGGATTCCACAAGCCCTGCTGCCTCTAGCTGTTGCAACGCCTTCCGGATGATTGCTCCACCACCGATCCCTGCATGTTCCGGTCTCACTCCTGTATCCTTTCTCCCACCGTACTCTGAGCGAAGGTGCGCTACGCCTATGGGTCCCTTCATGTATATCTTTCGCAGGAGCGAGGAACAACGGGTGAACCACCAGTCTGGATTCTGTGGTGGTCTCTCGGCGTGGGAGCCTGTCTTTACGAGGGAGGACCATGCAGGTGGAACTATCTCGTCCACGTTTTTCTTTAGATGCTGGGCTAAGGTTGCGATCAGAATGGGTGCAGGAATGTCGTAGGGTGTGGGCAAGATTCTTTCTTCCTAGCTGAAATGGCTAATTTGGGAAGCCTCTTATAAAGGCTTTTCACCTTTTCTCCTTCGGGGTCTATACAATATGAAGGTGTGGCCTCGAACATCGATTAGGGTTGATGATGTTTTCTGCGCTATTTTTGATGCTACGTTCTTGGCCACCTCATTTTTGAGGGCGCTTTTCAGTATTTTAACCTTCACCATCTCCCTTTGATCCAGCTGTCTAGAGACTTCATCTACGACGCGAGGTGCTGCTCCCTCCTTCCCAACCCATATGGTGGGTTTCTCCAGGCTCAGTTCACGCTTTATTCGGCGCTTCATCTTGGACGTTAACATTTTTCCTCTTTCCCTTCAGCGGTATACGCATGTGCTTGCCACAGCTGAGGCACGTGACAACAATGTGTGGCTCCCTTCTCGACTGGGTTCGGACACGACAGTTCACACCGGGGAAAATAAAGCTTTTACAGTGTCTGCAAACGAGTCGCCTGTACTCCCTAGGCAGTCGAAGCTTGGTTCTCATGGCAATCTTTCTTGCGATCTCAACGTATCGTTGCGCCAACTCAGGGTTTTCATGAACTATCACTTCAGCTAGGCGAAAGAGAGCGTGAATGCGTTGCATGGCTATTTGCTTTGTGATGTCCGTTTCCCCACAGAACTCTCTTCAAGGCTTTCATTAAGCTTTTATCCTAACAAACGTGGAGATATTTCCCGCAGACTCCCTCTTTTCTGTTTGGACAATATAGCTGCACGCACCTGTCTATGAGAACATTAAATGGGAGAAGTGTAGAAATGTGATAGCAGAACCAAGAAGCGCGCACAGGAGTGATCGAGTTGAGGTTCAGAGTTCTGATAGTTGGTGGAGGAATAATGGGATTAACGACAGCGTACAATATAGCTTTGCAAGGTGTGCGCGACATAGCAGTTGTAGAGCAAAGCTATATCGCTTCAGGTGCTAGTACTAGGAACGCTGGCCACTTTAGGGTTCACTTCTGGGCACCAGAAAACACCCAATTCGCTATTGAATCCAATAAGAGGCTCATGGATTTTGTTTCAAAAATTAGGCAGAATCCTGAAGTTCATTTTGGAGGTTATCTCTGGCTACTGTACGATGAAGAGGAGGTGAAAGCGTACAAGAGGAGTAGTAAATTGTGGAGTAAAATGGGCGTTCCAGGAAGGTTTTTGATGCCGAAAGAGATATCGGAGGAATATCCCTTCGTGAATGTTAAAGGTGTTATTGCTGGATTTTTTGGGCCTCAAGATGGAAAGATGAATCCCAACACTATTGCCCTAGCCTACTACAAGATGAACAAAGAACTGGAGGTAAGATTCCTAACTTATACTAAGGCTGAGAGGATCATCATTAAAGGTAAAAAGGTTAGGGGTGTTCAGACAACTAGAGGCTTCATTGAGGCCGAAAAGATTTTGGTCGGGGCAGGTGGATGGACTGCAGAACTTCTGAAAACCACTAAGATTAATCTCCCTCTTGACGCAGAGAGGAAAGAGATAGGCGTGACAGAACCGATAAAATATTTCATGAGTCCCGAAGTGATAAGCACAAAAACTAAGGCTTATGTTGGACAAATGCTACACGGCGAGATTATTGGAAGCATAGACTACCCCCTTGTAAAGGGTCTTGCACCGTTAGTAAACACGCTTGATTGGTGTCATGCCTATGCTGAGGCAATTTCAGAACTTATCCCGTTGACTAAGCATTTGATGCTTTTGAGGAGTTGGTCAGGCTACTACGCCACTACTCCAGACCACAGCCACATCTTAGGTAGAGACCCTGAGTGGCCTGAGAACCTCTATGTTGCAACAGGTTTCAGCGGTCATGGCTTCATGATGGCACCCCTTACCGGTGAGTTAATGGCAAAAAACATTTTGTACGACAAAGTCGACAACCTGATCAAGCCCTTTTTGCCAACAAGGTTTGCAGAGGGCAACTTGATCCATGAAACCATGGTCGTAGGTTAAGCGATAACCTTCCAAGATTCCAGAAGAAAATAGAAACAGCGTCCAAGCGTTAAGCTAGCTTTCACATGCGCTTCAAGGCCTGCGAATATCTTCGGGTTTGTCTCATGAGAGTCTGTCTCGGCACGCTGTAGCTACTTCTTTAGTTTGCTTGTTGCGAATATGGCTAGGGGAACTGGTCTTATCGGTGGGCGGACTGTTGGAAACTTCATTTGACTTATTGGTCTACCTGTTTTGCTTGAGACTATTCGTGCTATAAGTATTAAGCATGTTCTGCCTTGGCAGGGGCCCATCCCGCACCTGAGTGAGCGCTTGATTTCCTCCAAGTTTGTGTAGCCCTCGTCGATGACCCTCTCAATCTCTTCTAATGATATATCCTCACATCTACAAATGATGCTGTTTTTCTTGTCCTTATTACTCATTTCAACTTCCTTCCAATATTTCTAACGATCATCGCCAAATTTTTTTTGACTGCCATGGTGACTACCGCGGTGCGGCTTTTGACTTTCCTAACGGCGAGGATCTTAGCTTCACCTACCGGGTTTCCCTCTCTGTCTAGAGCCTCGTATATTTCTCCTCTCTTGGGCGTTGGTAGAAGTTCGTAAGGGATCGTGACTAGCGCTTTATCATCCCTATACTTTGGGTTTACCACGAAGATAGCTAAGCCTGGACATATGGCAACACATCTACCGCAACCATTACATTTCCCGTAAATGATCTCCGGGGGATCTACAAGAGACCTTTTCCTAATTGCGTCGAATTTGCAGATGTGAGCGCATGGATCGCAAGGTATCTTCTGAATGCACTCTATTACCACCACTGATCCTTTTTCGAGTCTCTCCTTAGGTGGGAGTATTTTCTTTAAGCGTTCAGGCGTTAATACCCCTGTTGCTTCGTAACTGCTTATTTCATCTCCCTCCAGATTTTCCTGATTTTCTCTTTACCCTTTGAAATCCTTTCGCTAAAGGGGCTAGCTCTCAAAGCCTTAAGGTGCTTTAGGGATTCTTCTTTGATTTTTTTTGCTTTGGCTCTATCTTTGCCTAGTGCCATGGCTGCGTTCGCCCCGGTTATTCTACCTTCCATCATAGCGGTGTTTGCCTCCTCTATTCCTGAAACATCACCAGCAACATACATACCGTTTAGGGTTGTTTCTAAATCCTCATTGTGAATGGCCACTAGACCTCCAAGTTCAGGTATATATGCCCGTTTGCAACCAGCTTGAAACAGTATCTCTGAGGATGGCGTTAAACCCACAGCAAGACATATCAAATCCACGTTGATGTACTCCTCCGTACCTTCTATTGGCTGCCATTTCTCATCTAACTCCACGATCGTTGCTCCTTCGACGTGACCTTTGCCCTTAGCGGCCTTAATTGTGTGGTGCGTTAGTATTGGGACTCTCAATCTTCTCAATTTCGCAGCGTGAACAATGTACCCTCCGATTTTGGGCATGGCTTCGATGAGCATTTTGACATTTACACCTGCTTGAATCAGCTGATAACCAACTATTAGACCGACGTTGCCGGCACCAACAATGAGTGCGTCGTTTCCCGGTTTTATGCCATATACGTTCATTAGCGTTTGGACTCCACCAGCACCATAGATGCCTGGTAGATCGTTGTTTGGAAATAGTAGCATGTTCTCCCTTGCACCAGTTGAGACAACGATGTTGTCAGCGCTTACTTCAATGAGCTTGCGACTGTTTTGAACGACCGCCAACAGATGTTTCTTGCTTTCGTAGTATCCGATCGCACTTGCGTTAACTATCCACTTGGCATCCGCCTTTCGCAGGTCTCTAAGAAGCATTTTTGCGATCTCAATGCCTCTAACACCAGCGTAGTTGTATTTCGAACCGAAGAATTTATGAGTCTGTTTTATCAGTTGCCCCCCTGGCTTGGGATTCTCATCTACGATAAAGACGTCAATGCCTAGGTCGGCTGCTGTGACTGCTGCTGAGAGACCCGCAGGTCCACCCCCAATAACCATGAGGTCCGTATCGACTTTCTCTTCATTTACCTCCACCTCACTTACGTTGGGAGGCTCACCGCGACCCTCCTCGCATTCGATTTTCATGCCATCTTCGACAAGGGTTACACATGTCCTGACACAGGGTATACCATTCACACGCATTAGACACGATGAGCATTTACCTATTCCACAGAAGAATCCTCTATGTCTGCCGTACTTGACACTTTTAGAGTAGCTCTTTATATCCGACGCGTAGAGCGCTGCAACAATAGTTTCTCCATCGTAGGCCTTTATTTTCTTTCCATTCAAAAGTATGTTGACGGGCTTTCCGCGTTCAAACTCTAATATAGGATGTTCCCTTATCCGTAAATCCAAGCATCTCCACTCACACTAGTTGGCTACGCGCGCGAATAGTAAATCATATTTCTAAGTGGGATTTGTATAAGTTTTATGAGGAAAGACTATTCTATCAAGCGGAAAAAAATGCCATTAAGTTTTTATGGAAATCTTTCTCTACCCTTTGAAGGGCGAGGCTTGCTAATTCTTATACTTGCAGAATCGGCACTTGAAACAATCCCAAAAGACTTGTGGAGGCACCCTACCATTAAGCGCCACTCCAAGAAGCGCAAGAAGCACCCTCAATACCTTCTTCTCGATCGATCCTACCACCACGCCGCCATGAAAACTCTTCCGGAGAACGAGAAGAGGGGACGCCCAGACATCGTTCATTTCGCCCTGCTCGAGGCCTTGGGTTCACCTCTTAACAAGGAAAGACTTCTTCAAGTTTACGTCCACACCACCAAAGACCACATTATCAGAGTGAAACCAGAAGCTCGGTTGCCTAGAAACTACAACCGATTCGTTGGGCTCATGGAGCAGTTGTTTGAGTTAGGAAGGGCTCCTCCCAACGGGCCGGCTCTGCTGAAGCTGGAGCCTAAAACACTTACGCAACTGCTCCGGGAAGTCAGCCCCACACGAGTTGTGGCCTTCAGCAGGACAGGGAAGCTTCGCATGCTTGAAGATGTTGTGTCGAAGCTTTCAAGTGGAGAAAGGCCTGCCGTGATCATAGGTGGTTTTCCGCATGGCCACTTTTCCGCAACTGTCATCCAATTGGTCGACGAAGTAGTTAGGATCGACTTAGAAACACTTGAAACTTGGACCGTGACGTCAAGGGTGATCTACGAATACGAACGGGCCATCTCTCTGCCTCTGAAAAGGCTTGAACGTTGATTCGCCTCGTGAAGATGAGTTTTGTGCAGTCTAAACAGAGGTTTTTCCAAATCCTGATTTGCCGTAAGAGCTAGATTCGTTCTGAATACATTTTTATAGGAGAAGTGAATGTTGAGTGAGCGAGCAAACTTGGGGTTGAGGTCGTTTCTCAAATCGTGCACGAGATTGTTGAGGCTTGCTAAAAAGCCGGGGCGAAGTGAGCTTTGGCTCTCAATGAAGATCTGCCTTTTAGGAGTTCTCGTAATTGGAATGCTGGCATTTTTGATTAAATACATATCTTCAATGATGCAGGGATTTGCGTAGCAGGAAGCATAAGCATGAGTGATGAAGGAGAGAAGATGCCCACAGCAGTCTTCGCAGTGCGAACCACGGCGGGACAAGAGAAAAACGTGGCAAACCTCCTCGCAGCAAGAGTTGAAACCAACAAGCTACCTATAAAAGCCATTCTCGTGCCAGAGATGCTAAAGGGCTACGTCTTCATCGAGGCAGACGGGCCGCATTTCGTCGACGAGGCGATAGCGGGAATCAAGCACGTTAGATCAAGAGTTCCTGGGATCGTGAGCTTCTCGGAGGTCGAACGGTACATTATCGTGAGGCCGGTCATCGAAGAGGTGAATGTTGAAGACGTCGTCGAGGTTGTGGGAGGGCCATTCAAAGGAATGAGAGCGAAAATCACGAGGTTAGACAAAACCAAGGAAGAAGTAACCCTTGAACTGTTGGAGGCAACCTTCACCCTACCCATCACGGTTCACGCCGACTACGTGAGGCTTGCAGAGAAAGCGAAAAAGGAGGAAACAAGGTGAGCGAAAAGAAGGTCGTTAAAGCATTAATAAGCGGCGGACAAGCAACCGCTGGACCGCCACTAGGACCATCTTTGGGCCCCCTTGGCGTCAACGTACTCGCCATCGTGAACAAGATCAACGAGATCACGAAACACTACGCCGGCATGAAAGTTCCAGTTCAGATCGCCGTGGACCCGGAGACAAAGGAGTTTGAAGTGAGCGTCGGCACTCCGACAACTTCCGCGCTGATTGCCAGCGAATTGGGAGTTGAAAAAGGTTCGGGGGCTCCTAAAACCGAAAAGATAGGAAACCTCTCCATGCAGCAGGTCGTGAAGGTGGCCAAGGTCAAACACTCTGAGCTTTTAGCGAGAAACTCGAAATCTGCGGTGAAAGAGATTCTGGGAAGCTGTGTCAGCATGGGCGTAACAGTGGAGGAAAAAGACCCTAGAGCAGTACAGAAGGAGATCGACGAGGGGAAGCACGACGCGCTGTTTAAGGAAGAGGAGTAACGTCCATAATTATAGCCGACTCGCGCATTCGTTCTTAAGTCTGTGTTTCCTTTTACAATTCTTTCCTGAGAAACCATTCCTTTCCCAGATAGCTGGACTAGCACGTCCCGGTTTCAACCCTTCTGGGGAACAATTCCCTAGATGCAAATATGAAATGACATTCTACAAAAATTGTATAGGAGATTATAAGGCGAGAACAGAAACAAGTATTTCTACCTCAAAACTCATAAGAAGATTTTTATAACAGGCTCCTGTACGACTTTGGCTCGAGGCTCACAGATGCCGTTGGAAACAAAGAACATCCTTGAGGCAGTCAGAGAAGCAAAGGACAAAACTAAAAAGAGAAACTTCACGCAGTCCATAGAACTCGTCATAAACCTGCGGGACATAGACCCCAAAAAGCCTGAGGGAAAAATTCAAGAACTTATCGAACTGCCGCACCCCGCAGGAAAAGAAAACAGAATATGCGTTATCGCCTCAGGAGAAATGGCTCTGAAAGCCAAGAGGGCAAAGGCAGACATTGTCATAGAGAGGGGGGGGCTTGAAGCCATGATGGGCGACAGGGAAAAACAGAAGGATCTTGTGAAGTCCTACGACTTTTTCATCGCTGAGGCTCCTTTGATGCCGCTCGTGGGAAAAGTTCTGGGTACAACCTTAGGGCCAAAGGGAAAGATGCCGACTCCTGTTCCTCCAGCAGCGAACATAGCGGACCAGATGAAAAGACACCGGAAAATGGTTTTGCTGAGAACGCGGAGTCAGCCGGTTCTTCAGTGCCGCGTTGGAGCAGAAAACATGGCAGATGAGGAAATCGCTGAAAACGTTCAAGCGGTAATAAGAAGAGTAGAGGCGAAACTCAAAAGGGGAATCAAAAACATCAGGTCGGTTAGTCTGAAAACAACTATGGGGCCGTCTGTTAAAATAGGGATGTAGGGAAAAACATGACACTACGCCAGGCAGCGCTGGAAAAAGTCGAAGAAGTTGAAGAAATAAAGAATTTTATACAACAGTACAAAGCCCTCGGAATTGCGAGCCTGCAAAAGGTCAGAGCACCTCAGCTTCAAGAACTGAGGAGAAAACTGGAGGACAGCGCGCGTCTCCGCGTAGTCAAAAACACCATCTTGAGAAGGGCGGTTGCGGAGTGCAAAGACAAGCCCGGACTTGAAGGTTTAGAGGAACACCTAACAGGTTCAAACATCTTCCTCTTCACCGACCTCAACCCCTTCAAGCTTGCGCTTCTTCTTCAAAGGAGTAGAGTGAAAACCACAGCTAAGGCTGGAGATACAGCTGCACACGATGTGACTGTGCCTGCGGGAAACACTGGACTGCCCCCAGGCCCAATCATCAGTCAATTCGCCGCCGTGGGCCTGCCCACAAGAATAGAGGCGGGCAGCGTATGGATAATTCGTGACACTCTGGTGGCCAAGAAGGGGGACATAATAGAGGCGAGACTCGCAAGCGTGCTGTCAAAGCTTGGCTTGAAGCCGGTGGAGGCTGGGCTTACCTTGAAAGCGGTGTACGACGAAGGGTTGATCATAATCGAGGAACAGATGCGACTGAACCTAGACGAAATTCGGCGAGGCGTTGAGGAGGTTCACGCCCTTGCACTGAATCTGTCACTGAACACGGCGTTTCCAACGCCACAGAACATGGTGCTCCTCCTCCAAGTGGGACACCATGAGGCATACGCGCTGGCCCTGAACGGAAGAGTGCCAACCAGCAACACGATAGCTTCCCTCATACGAAAGGCTCACACGGAAATGTTGAGTTTACGCAGTAAATTGAAAGGAA
>CAYGCU010000009.1:0-13030 GCA_964348475.1 uncultured Candidatus Bathyarchaeia archaeon | reverse complement strand
CTGCTGAAATTGCATGAAAAAGTGCACGCAAGGAAATTATTTAGTTTCTAGGTAGACATAAACACTTAATTAACGCTTGGTCATTAATGCTGAGTTCAGAAGAGCTCTGTGAGACAATAGGGGAATCAAATGAGTGAGGAAATTTCGAGGCTTCCACCTCAAGTTCAACAGCGACTGTTGAGGTTTCAGCAGCTTCAGCAGACGTTGCAGGCGGTATTAACGCAGAAGCAGCAGCTTGAGCTTGAGCTCACCGAGGTTGAGCAGGCTTTAAGCGAGTTAGGAAATCTCACTGAAAATGCGGTTATCTACAAGTCTGTAGGCTCGCTTCTCGTGAAGTCGAAGAAGTTGAAGGTGACCAAGGAGCTGAACGAGCGAAAGGAACTTCTCAACATGAGAATCAGTGTGCTGGGTAAGCAAGAGGAGCGACTGAGAACTCAAGTGAAGGACCTGCAAACAAAGCTTCAGCGTGATCTACGTCCGATTTCACCTCCACCTTAAGGTGGAAAAGACTTTTGGAAGAGATAGGCATACCGGAACTCACCACTCAACAGGTGGAAGAATTGTGCGAGGTCGCGGAGAGGGCTGCGAGAGAATACATACTGTCAAAGGTTCCCTCACGCAGAATCTCTGTCCTTAACATAACCGTTGAAAGCGAGGGGACGAGGCCAGTCACCATCGACGTTGACATGGAAATCAACCTGTCATCTCTGTTGAAAAACTTGGATGTGGAGAAAGTGGCCAAAGAAGCCACGAAAAAGGCCTTCACATCCGTTGAAAAGTATTTGAGGGGACTGGCGTGCAAATCGGTAAAATAACCTCTCTCATAGACAAGCTTGACGCAAAAATGGTTGTTCTGCTGTGTCACCATAACGCTGACCCAGACGCTATATGCGCAGCTTTCGCGTTCTGTCAACTGCTAAGGCGTTTGCGACCAAAACTGAGCGTTGAGATTGCTGGGGCTCAGGGGATCAGCAGGCTCTCCAAGTTCTTGTTGAAATCGCTGCCTATCGAGCTAACAGCTCAGCCGCGCATTGAAAAGGCAGATCTCATCGTTTTATTGGACACCAACACTGTCCAGCAACTGGGCGAGTGGAGCGAACGGGTCAAGACGACTGCTTCTCCCCTCGTCGTGATTGATCATCATGCCAGCCACCCAGAGACGGAGCGCCTCGCAACACTGAGTGTGACTAATGAAGGGGCTTCGTCCACCTGCGAGATTGTGTATCAGTTTTTTAGAGAGGCAGAAGTTAAGCCAACAGAAGTCGAAGCAAAGGCGTTGTTCCTCGGAATAGCGTTTGACACGAGACACTTCATTTTAGCTAGCTCTTCTACGCTTAAGACCGTGGCTGACCTCATCGACGCTGGAGTGAACGTTGAAGAAACCCTGCCTCTGCTTTCATTGCCAACAGATCCCTCAGAACGCATAGCACGACTTAAGGCGAGCAAAAGAATGAAACTCATGAAGATGGATGGGTGGCTAGTTGCGCTATCCCATGTCAGCGCCTATCAAGCCTCAGCTGCGAGAGCCCTGATTGGGCTAGGGGCTCATGTAGCGGTTGTTGCGGGTCAGAGGAGAGACACGGTTCAGGTCAGCCTGAGAGCGTGCCGTGACTTCTATGAAAAGACTGGGGTGCACTTGGGTCGAGATGTAGCCAAGCCTCTCGGTGAGTATCTCCGGGGCATGGGTGGTGGGCACACGGTTTCGGCTGGGGCTAATGGGGTGGGAAACGTGGATTCCAGCCTCAAGCGTTGTGTTAGACTTTTGAGGGAAAGGTTAAAGAAGAAAAATACTTGAGTGACTAACCCTTCTTCATTCCATACACGAGTCCAACAAGAAAACTGCCCAAAAATGGCAAAGCAGATAAGAGGGGCGCAAACAGTCCCAGTGTTGGCTCGGTGATACGGGCAATTTCTATTAGTTCATCGTAGTCTATGTTGATCACGTTTGCATAGGCCAAATATACAAGAGAGAAGATAAAAACTCCGATGATTATCGCAATCCTAATGAGCTTCTTAACCACATATCCGACGAAAAATCCACCGATACCGCCTATGCCCAACTGATAAAAAATCGGGATTAAGGTCTCACTCATTTAGATCACTTCTCCAACTCAATTCCACATTCTGGACAGGCGGGTTTCTTTAAGATCAAACCAACCTTTGGGCAACATTCTTTGCAGAATATTTTCTTGCACCTGGTGCACTGCCAAGCTGTCGGTTTCATAAATCCCCCAATTTTCCTTCCGCACACCGAGCAGAATCCTCTGACCATGCATATCGCTATTGAAGTGATATCGATGAATCTTAAGAATTACGCTCTAAGCTCAGAGGATTTCTATGAACCTTTGATGAGTAATAGAACCTTTTCTGAGCGAACCAATGGATTAGTTACTAACGAACATGTCAATCTTAACCATGAAATTAATTATTATTAACCAGAAACATTTTCATTTGAACCAGTTGGCTATCCTAGCCCCGTCGAAGGGTAATACTCTTTTTTGAGTAGCCACTCTTTTATGGAAGCTTTGGCGTCACCATGATGAGCGGGACTAGAAGTTGGCGGTCATCGAAACAAAGGGTCTAACGTACATGTATCCGGGTGGAACAAAGCGGGCCCTCGAAAACGTTTCCATAACGATCGAGAAAGGAGAGTTTGTGGTCCTCACAGGTCCAAGCGGCTGTGGAAAAACCACCCTCTGCCGATGCTTCAACGGACTCGTCCCCCACTTTTACGGCGGAAAACTTGAGGGCGAAGTCTTGGTTACGGACCTCAGAGTGAGCGAACATCCAGTTCAAGAACTCGCTCAACACGTGGGACTTGTCTTTCAGAACCCGGAAAACCAGCTTTTCGCCCTGTTTGTGGAGAAAGACGTGGCCTTTGGACTTGAAAACCTCGGGGTATCAAGAGATGAAATTAGAAAACGGGTTAGCTGGGCTCTTGAGATGACCGGCATAGATGACCTTCGGGAGAGAGCGCCACACGAGCTTTCAGGCGGGCAGCAGCAGCGGGTCGCCATCGCCTGCGTGCTCGCTATGCAGCCAGACGTGATGGTGCTCGACGAGCCCACCTCTTTCCTCGATCCCTTGGGCGCCCAAAAAATCTTTGAGGTGATTGGCGAGTTGAACAAGAAACTGGGAATCACAGTTGTTCTAGTTGAACATCGGTTGGACTTAGCCTCGAGATACTCTAATCACGTTGTAGTTATGGACGAAGGGAGGGTGGTCTTGGACGGTGAGCCTAGGGAAGTCTTTAACTCGGAGAAAGCCCGCCTGATCGGTGTCGGCATCCCCAAGGCAACTAGGCTCAGCCAGGTTCTTGAAAAGAGCGGAGTGCATCTGGGCAGGGTTCCGGTTACCTCGGAAGAGGCATCCCACATCCTTAAGGAGGTTTTGAGGCGTGATTGAGGTCAAAGACGTTTCTTTCACCTACCCAAACGGCGTTGAAGCCTTGCAGAAGGTTTCTCTCACGATACGCAATGGAGAGTTCGTCGCCATAATGGGTCAGAACGGCGCTGGCAAAACAACGCTGATAAAACACTTCAACGGATTGTTAAAGCCGACAAGCGGGGAGGTCTTAGTTGACGGAGTCAACACCCGAAAAGTGAGTGTGGCCACCCTCGCTCGAAACGTTGGATTCGTGTTTCAAAACCCTGATCATCAACTCTTCTGCGAAACTGTTGAGGATGAGGTGGCTTTTGCCCTTCGAAACTTCGGCTTCAAGGAAAGGACGATCAAGAAGCGAATGGCTTGGGCCATCAATCTTTTGGACTTGGTGGAATATCGCAAAACCTCGCCTTTTATGCTCAGCGGCGGAGAGAGAAAACGGGTTGCGTTGGCATCTGTTCTCGCTTGGAACCCGAAGGTGGTTATACTTGACGAACCAACGATCGGTCAAGATTACAAGCAGAAGGAAAGGTTGCGACAGTTCATCGTTCAGTTGATTGCTCAACGAAAAAGCGTGATCATCGTTACTCACGACGTTGAATTTGTGGCAGAGTGTAATCCTCACGTCGTGTTGATGGCTCAGGGAAAGATCGTGGCCAAAGGAGACGCCAAACAGATGCTCACCAACCCCGACCTTGTTACAAAGGCCTCCATTGTGCCTCCCCAGGTCACCCAGATCTTTCTGGGACTAGCAGATTTGGGGTTGCCCACGGACTTGATTGACATCCACGAGGCGAGAGAAGCTTTGCTCGATTTCTTGGAGGTCAATTCGTGAGCGTTTTCGACGGCTTAAGATTTAGAAGGGTTTCATCCCCTATCCACCGGTTGGATCCGAGAGCAAAGTTCTTCTATGTTGCTGTGATGTTTGTGATTGCTGTTATTTTTAACGAGTTGTTGCCTCTGATCGTGTTGTTCCTGGTTCAGATACCCTTTGTGTTTGTGGCTGGTGTTCAGCGGGAGTGGATTCGATCTCTGAGGGGGGCGTTGTTCTTAGCAGTTATGATTTTTGCATTCAACTTCGTTTTCGGGTTCCTTTCTCCGGGGGGGATTCCGGGAATCGAGCCGCCCGTTGATACTCTTTCAGAGTACCTTATCCTTTCAGAAAGATCCCTCACTATGGCCCTTCGTTTCACAGTGCTGGTGGAATCTTTCTCCGTGTTCTTCCTCACTACCTCGCCGGATCATCTTGGCTTGGCGTTGGAGCAGAGTCATGTGCCCTACGAGTTTTGCTTCGCCTTCACCACCGCTGTTCGCTTTGTTCCAGTCCTAGCTGAGGAAGCACAGACGATCATGGACGCCCAAAAGGCTAGGGGACTAGAACTGGAGCGTGGAAACTTCATCAAGAGGGTTAGAAATTACATTCCAATTCTCATCCCACTCATTGTGAGCGCCATCCGCCGTAGCCTTGAGCTTGCTGAGGCTATGGAGTCTCGGGCTTGGGGCACCACCAAAAAGCGCACAAACCTCTATGTTCTCAAAATGAGAAGAGCTGATTACGCTTTAGCCTTTGTTTCCGTTCTCATGCTAATCTTCGCTGTGTATGTTTGGCGTTTCATTTCCATCCCCTCGTTAATTGTGTTCCTTCGATAAACATAAACAAGACTGCAAAGATTTTTTGAATGGACAAGAAATTTTGTCTCTCCTAGAGCGAAAAGCCCTTGATGTGATTGAAGGCTGCCGCCCGCGAGATCCTAGCTGGCGCCCGAGAAGCGATCAACTCGCTTGATCTGGGTCAGATCGAGAAGACGCCACGCCACAATCGAGTAACCCTTAAAAGTTGCGTCTAACTATTTTGCGTGAGCTCAGAAGAATAGGGGAGTAGGTTAACATTCGCAAGAAATGGAAAAAGAAGAAGGTGCGCCGTGAAAAGCGAAAGAGGAAGCGTAGGCGTAAGAGGTATAAGTAGAAACTGAGTTCTTACAATCTGAATTCTTCATGAATTACTCGAACAGCCTTCTCCCCGTCAGTTTCCTTCACGACAAATGAGATGTTAAGCTCAGATGAGCCTTGAGCTATCATGCGCATGTTCACTCCTCTGCGTGCAACCGCTCCAAAAATTCTTGCAGCGACACCGGGTGTACCCTTCATGCCAGCGCCCACCACAGCGATCACGCATACATCGTCTTCTGCAGTTACCTCGCGTATGAAACCGCTGCCCAAAAGGGCGATTTCAAGTGTGCTGACAGCTCTTTCTAACACCTCTCTCTGAAGTATGAAGGAAATGTTTGCCTCCGAAGCGCTCTGGGAAATCATCAGAACGTTGATGTTGTTTTTTCCCAATATGTCGAATACCTTTGCTGCTGTCCCTGGAGTGCCGACCATGCCAGCCCCGCTGACGTTAACTAGTGCCAAATTCTTGATCAGGGTTATCCCCTTAACTACGTCTTTAGGCTTGATTTTCTGTTCCTTGACTATCAGGGTTCCAGGGTTTTGCAGCTTGAAGGTGTTTCTTATTCTAACAGGTATCTCCTTTTCCATTGCCGGTTCTAACGCCCTCGGGTGCATAGCCTTTGCCCCGAAGATAGCCATTTCTATCGCTTCATGAAAGGAAAGCTCAGGTATAACCTTTGCCGAGGGAACAATTTTCGGATCAGAAGTCATCAATCCGTCTACGTCTGTCCAAACCCAAACCTCGTCAGCTTCCAGCGTGGCTGCGATGATGGTGGCGGTGTAGTCGGATCCCCCTCGACCCAGTGTTGTGATTTCTCCGTTCTGAGTTGCGGCTATGTAACCAGTGACCACCGGAATGGTTCCTCTCTCTAGTAACGGCTCAATTTTTTGCTTAACCTGATGCGCAGTCACCTTCATCATGGGGCGGGCTTCTCCGAAGTTGGAGTCTGTTACGATTCCAGCGTCCTTACCCGTGAAGTATTGGACGTTTAGCCTTAAGTCGCGGAGGGTTCCCCAAACAATTAGGGTGGACATCCTTTCACCAAAGGACAGAACGTAGTCTTTTGATTTTGGGGTGAGTTCGCCTAGGTAAGTTATTCCCGTTAGAACCTTTTCAAGCTCATCAAGGGTTGTTTTAAGTGCTTGTTCTACCTCTTCCCGTATTAATTTGTTTTTGATAGCGTTTCTAGCGGCTGCTAAGTGTTTTTCCGTCGTCTTTTGTAAGAGTTTGTAAACGTGGTCTCGGTTTCCGCTTCTCGCTTCCTCCGAGGCTTCGATCAGATCGTCTGTAACTCCCTTTAACGCTGAAACCACCACAGCCATCTGATACCCTTTACCAAGGTGGTCGCTAATCAAACCGGCAACGTGCCGAATGTGTTCACCGCTTCCCACCGAGGTGCCTCCGAACTTCATAATCACTCTCTTCAAGCCTTTCCCTCTCCAAGAAGCTAAGCCACGAGCTTGGTTGCCAAGTTCTGCTTTATATCTAGCAGATCCCTTAATATTGCGCTTGCGGTTTCCATTCCTCCAGCTCCTCGACCTATGATTGTCTCCTCACCGGCAAACTCTGAGACAAATGTGACAGCGTTGAGCACACCCCCAACGCATAAGGGGTCATGCTTGGATATTTCGGTGGGCATAACTTGTAGCTTTTCATTGATGGATCCTATGAGCTTGATGGTGCAGTCTCTCTTAGCTGGTTCTCCCAGATCTTGTAACGTTACGTTGCGTATGCCCTTAACACTGACGTTCTTTAGGGTAACCCTCTTGTTCATTATCCAATTTGCCATAATAACTAGCTTGCAGGCGCTGTCTATCCCGTCGATGTCCATTGAGGGGTCTGTTTCGGCGTATCCGAGCTTTTGAGCGTTATTGAGGGCTTTCTCAAATGTAATGTGCTTTCCATCCATTTCTGTCAGGATGTAGTTGGTTGTTCCGTTCAGTATTCCCCGGATGGAGAGGATTCTGTCCCCCATTAAGCACCTCTTTGCCAAATCAAGCACAGGGGTTCCTCCGCCAACCGTTCCGCTGAATCTCAGGTAGACTTCATTGTAGTCGGCTAGCTCCGTTAAGGCTGGTAAGGCTAGGGCAAGTGGTCCCTTGTTTGTGGTAACCACGTGTTTTCCTGTTTTGAGCGCTGTTTCTATGTGGGACAACCCTGGTTCACCATCCTTGATGTTGGTAGGTGTTGCCTCAACGATTACTTCAGCGTCAACATTTTCTATCACGCTTAACGCTGACATGCCGGGACGTCCGTATTCGCTGTTAGCTGCCACCGTGCCCTCTTCAGCCTTCAGAGACAGCGTTTTCTCCAGGTTTAGACCCTTTGGACTTACAGCTGCTCCTCCTCTGTCCGCGATAGCTACAACTCTTGGATGGAAGCCATAGTTTTTGATGAGCTCGTTTTCTCTCTGCGTGAATATGCGCGTAAGGCTTTGACCGACAACTCCGTAGCCTATCAGGATGATTCTCATTAAGGTCACCCAATTGTCGCGATTGGTGCAAGGGGCTTTGAGAGGCCTAGATACTCTGAAATGGGTCTGATTTCAGCTTCGATCTCAACGGGCTCTCTACATGTTTGCATTACAATATCTGGGTCCTTTAGTCCGTGGCCTGTTACAACGCAAACAGTGATGTCCTTTTCATCAACTCTTCCCAGTTCAACAAGTTTTTTTAGGCCGGCAATAGATGAGGCGCTTGCGGGTTCCACAAAAAGTCCTTCATGTCTAGCCAACATTCTCTGAGCTTCTAGGATTTCTTGATCTGTCACAGTTTCAGCTGTGCCCTTAGATTCTCTTATAGCGCGCATCGCTTTTTTCCAGCTGAGTGGCGCCCCGATTCTGATGGCGGTTGCTACGGTTTCAGGATGATCTACGGGCACGATGCTGTTGCTTCCCTCTTTAACTGCCTGTGCTATGGGCGCTGCTCCCTCAGCCTGAATCCCAATCATCTGGGGAAGACTGCTTATGAGGTTGAGTTCGTAAAAGTCTGAGAAGCCTTTCCATATGGCGCTTATGTTTCCGGCGTTGCCCACTGGAACCACCACCTTGTCAGGCGCCTCGCTTTCCAGTTGATCGCAGACTTCGTAGGCTATAGATTTCTGTCCCTCTATTCTGAACGGGTTCACCGAGTTGAGAAGGTAGACTTTCCTGTACTTTTCTGAGAGTTCCAGGACGATTTTTAGGGCTTGATCAAAGTTTCCTTTGATCTGCACAACTTTGGCGCCGTAAATCATGGCTTGCGCTAGTTTTCCGTAGGCAATTTTGCCCGAAGGAATGAGGACAATGCATTGAAGTCCGGCTTTTGCGGCGTAGGCGGCTAGAGAGGCAGAGGTGTTTCCTGTGGAGGCGCAGATGACCATTTTCATGTCGAGTTCCACGGCTTTGGTTACTCCAACAGTCATGCCTCGGTCTTTGAACGACCCCGTTGGGTTTTCCCCCTCGTTCTTAACGTAGAGGCGCTTAACTCCGAGGAGTTTTCCCAGGCGTTTGCATTGGTGGAGCCCTGTTCCTCCCTCGTTTAAGGAAACTATTCTTGAGTGGTCGCGGACTGGCATGAAAGGTCTATATCGCCAAACGGATAGAGGTGCGCTCCTCCAGTTGCTTTCTCTGAGCTTTTCTTTTAAACCTTCATAATCGTATTTGACTTCCAGCAGATCTCCGCATTGCCTGCAGGAGTAGACGATTTCGTCTTCTCCGTATTTTTCTCCGCAGGCTATACATTGTAGGTACATTAATCGTCCAGCCTCCGCTACTGAAACACTTTATTATTAAGATTGCATTTTGCTATAATAAGCATATTTTTGGGCGTAATCGTTTTTCAAATGCATCTGCATTAGATTATGTTGACTCTAGTCTTTGTTAGGATATAACTATTTGCGATGATAGTTCACCATCAAAGAATGTAACAATGACCCCAAAAAATAGTTAATTTTAAAACACCAACTCTACACAATAACGTAGTCAAGAGGTGAAAAGTTTGGTTAAAATAGACAACTATGAGGTGCCAGAAGGACTATACTACTCCGAAGACTATATGTGGGTACGCGTAGAAAACGGAAAAGCCAGAATCGGTGTAACAGACTACGCCCAAAAACAACTCCGCGAAATTGTGTTCGTCGAACTCCCAAGCGCAGGCGACACCCTTGCCAAGACGGAACCCTTTGGAACCGTAGAATCAGTCAAAGCCGTTTCCGATCTTGTCGCCCCAGTAAGCGGCACGATCGAACAGGTCAACGAGGAATTAAGTGACAAACCAGAAGTGCTGAACGAGGATCCATACAACAAGGGCTGGCTTGTAGTCATATCCCCGACCAGCCTGAACGCCGAGCTAAATCAACTCATGGACTTCAACAAAGCAGTGGAATGGCACAAGGGACTCGTTAAGGAAGGCTAGGAATGCCGCGGAGAATCGTCATCATCGGCGCCCACGCCGCAGGCGTCGATGCAGCAGTTGCCGCGAGAAAAACCGATAGAACTGCTGAGATCACCCTCCTCACCACGGAAAATAGAGCAGGATACTCACGTTGTGGCATCCCATTCGTGTTAGGAGGCCACATACCCCGCTTTAACAACCTCATCGTTTATCCACCGGGCTTCTACCGCATGATGAAACTCGACCTCCGATACGAAACAACCGCAACAAGCATCGACACCGAAGCCAAGACCGTGGAGATTCAAGACAAAACGGGAAAGAAAGACAGGCTGGAGTATGACAGCCTAATAATCGCCACTGGCGCGTACCCCTTTGTTCCACCGATAAAGGGGCGAGAAAAACAGGGAGTGTACGTGGTTCGCACTCTCGAAGATGGAGAGAGAATCGATCAGGCAATCAAAAAGGCCAAGTCAGCGGTCGTAATAGGAGCTGGTTTGATCGGACTCGAAACCGCTGTAGCCTTTGTTGAGCGGGGATTAAAAACTACAGCAGTGGAACTCCTTCCATACGTCCTCCCAGTGATGCTAGATAAAGATATGGCCGACATGGTTCACAAGATGCTGGAAGAGAAAGGCTTGAAGATCATCGTTGGACGCGGGGTTGACGAAATCCTTGGAACCGAAAAGGTTAGCGGGGTCTCAGTTGCTGGAGAGGAAATCCCAGCCGACCTAGTTGTGGTGGCGACAGGCATAAGAGCCAACACGGAACTAGCTAAAAACGCTGGCATAGTTTTCGGCGAAACCAGAGCCATAAAAGTAAACATGAGAATGGAAGCCTTCAAGACAGTGAACCACAGAGTGCGCCCTCTTAAAGACGTTTATGCCATCGGAGACTGCGTCGAGTCCGTAAGCTTGCTCACCCGCAGACCAGTGCTGAGTCAGCTTGGAACAACGGCTGTGAGACAGGCAAAAGTGGCAGGAACCAACGCCGCCGGCGGATACGCCATGTTCCCTGGATGCTTAGGCTCCGCAGTTACAAGGTTGTTCGACTTGGAGATCGGCGCCACAGGCCTAACAGAGTTCATGGCGGGTCGAGCTGGAATAAAAACCGTGGTAGGGAGCATAACCTCAAAGACTAGGGCTGACTACTACCCTGGAGCTCTACCAATTAAAGTGAAGATTGTTGTGGAAAAGGAGACAGAAATGATTGTTGGCAGTCAGATTATAGGCGGGGAGGAGGTAACCCAGCGCATAAATGCCCTGTCCTTTGCCATACAAAAGCAAATGACCGTGAAGGAACTGGTGAAAGCCGACACTTGTTACGCTCCGCCACTAAACGAAACCTGGGAACCCATGGTGTTGGCCGCGGAAACAGCGCTGAGGAGGTTACGATAGCAGGGAGTATACGCGTCTTACCCCTTCTCTTTCTATGTGTGCCTATGCAAAATGCGCCGTACAAGACAGGTCGTAGCGAAAGTTTTTTAGGAAAAACATAGAATTAGTTGATTCCAAAAGAAGGTGATTGAGAATGGAACTAAATGTAGCCATAAACGGGTTCGGAAGAATAGGGAGACTCTTGTATCGAGCGGCCATTGAAACCAAAGCAGACATAAACTTCGTAGCAGTCAACGACCTAACCGACGCCAAAACCCTAGCAGCCCTCCTAAAAAACGACACCGTCCACGGCAGAACACCCTTTAGTGTTGAAGCCAAGGAAGACGCCATCATTGTCGGAGGAAGAGAGCTGAAGGTTCTGGCACAACCAGATCCAGCGAAGTTACCTTGGAAAGAAAAGGGCGTTTATGTGGCAGTAGAATCAACGGGAAGGTTCAGAAAAAGGGAAGATGCCTCAAAACACCTGCAAGCCGGTGCCAAAAAGGTGCTGGTTTCTGCGCCAATGAGCCCAGCCAAAAGTGCCGACTTGACCGTGGTTTTTGGTGTAAACGATGACAAATACGACCCGAAAAAGCATAGTATAATTTCTTTAGCTTCGTGCACGACAAATTGCGTAGCGCCCGTAGCTAAAGTGCTAAACGATAGATTCGGCATTAAATCCGGACTCATGACAACAGTTCACGCAGTTACTAACGATCAAAGACTCCTCGACATGCAACACCGAGACCTAAGACGAGCCAGATCAGCAGCCTTCAACATGATACCAACAACAACTGGCGCGGCGGTAGCAGCCACGCTGGCGCTTCCTGAGCTTGAAGGAAGAATGAATGGGATGGCCCTACGCGTTCCAATACCCAACGTCTCCATAGTTGATTTTGTAGCAACGATGAAAAAAGAGGTCACCAAGGAAGAAGTCAATGCAGCATTTAAGGAGGCGGCCAAAAAAGAACTGAAAGGCATACTAGACTACAGTGAAGAGCCCCTGGTGTCATCAGACTTAATACACAATCCATACTCGGCCATCGTCGACGGGCTCTCCACCATGGTCATTGGAAACCTAGTTAAAGTGCTCGCTTGGTACGACAACGAGTGGGGCTACTCGGTCAAAATGGTTCGGATGATTGAAAAGATCTGCAAGATGGCCGCGTGACAAGTAAACCAGAAAATATTTCGAACTCAAACGTTACGTTTCCCTTGAACGAGGTAATAAGACGAGGTAAGAGAATGCCAAAATTTCTGACCATGGACGACTTCGATTTTTCAGAAAAAACCGTTTTAGTTAGAGTGGACTTCAACTCGCCCATAGACCCCCAGGCCAAGAAAATCTTAGACGACACGAGAATACGGGCACACGCAGAAACAACCATCGGGGAACTGGTTCAAAAAGGCGCAAAAACCGTGATCTTGGCGCATCAGGGTAGACCGGGAAGCCTTGACTTTACTCCGCTTGAGCAACATGCTGAAATCCTCCAAAAAATACTAGGTGTGCCAGTGAAGTATGTGGAAGATGTTTTTGGAGAAAAAGCGCAAAAAGCCGTTAAAGAACTGAAGAACGGTGAAGTTGTGGTTCTAGAAAACGTTCGAACATACTCAGATGAACGAAAAAAAGGAACCCCAGAAGAACACGCAAAATCCGAATTCGTAAAGAAGCTGGCTCCTCTAGCTGACGTGTTTGTCAACGATGCCTTCGCAGCCGCCCACAGAGCCCACATATCAATGGTAGGATTCACCGCGGTTTTGCCTAGCGTTGCCGGTCGCATAATGGAAAGGGAACTTAAAGCCTTGAGCAGAGTCTTAGAGAACCCAGAAAAGCCCTGTGTCTACATTTTTGGAGGAGCAAAAGCCGACGACTCCCTAAAAATATCCGAGTACGTGCTGGAGAACAACATTGCAGATCACATACTAACCGGCGGAGTAATCAGCCACCT